>JBCDFX010000529.1:0-3057 GCA_039177155.1 Cyanobacteria bacterium P01_H01_bin.119 | reverse complement strand
TGCTCTTCCGATCTGATGGGTGTGGGACGGTTACGATTAAAGGCTTATCCAATAACCCTTTATCTAAGGGCCTTATCTAAGGGCTTCTGCTGATTTAGCTGCGTGGCCAAACGCTAGAAGAGCCGCGCAGTTTTGAGCGTATTCGACAATGCAGTCAACAATGTCTCCGGTCAACCAGATCTCTCGGCTAAGTTCGAGCCTAACGATAAAACTTTTTAGCTTTAAATAATCGGCATGGGGGTGCTCCTCGTATTCGGCATAGCCGCGGGGCATCGCAATAAGTTTATTCTCATTGCTGAGGCATAGCCCTGCCTGGTCAAGCGATCGCAGCAGGCCAGAAAATTCTGCGGATTCTTCAAGAATGCGATCGCGAATGGGAGCAAGTTCCGCCGCTTTAAGCTGATAGAATCCGCAGGCAAGAAAGCCGCCCGAACAATCAAAATGAACATAAACCAGGCCTTCTTTCTCGGCCTTGGTGCCCGATGGCGTCAGTACGCCGCTGACATGGGTACTGTAGGGTGACTTGTCCTGAGAAAAGCGAATATCTCGGTGCTGACGAAACATCGTCTTAGGACCACCCGAAAGCGATACTTGGGTCTCCGATAGATGCTCACTGGCCAGCTCTAGCACTCTGCCAAAGGGTTTTCTGAGGTGGGCCTCAAACCCTTGGCGATGGTTGTCATACCAAGCCTTTTCGTTGTGGTCTGCCAGTTCTTCCAGCAGCTCAAATGACCTAGGGACAAAACCCAGTTCCATCATCAGTTCCTCCTTAGCCTCGTATCGCAATAGCGGCCTGGGCAAAAGGCCCTATCAATACCCCTACTGCCGTTCAAAGGTACAAAAATCTATATCAACGGCGTGCTTATCAATAATTATCATGATATTAATAATATGAGAAATATCAAATCTGAATAATTCAATACCAAATTTAATATCTATGAACCTAAAAACCCTAAGTTCTTTTACGATGCTGGCCGAGGAGCTTCACTTTGGACGGGCCGCCAGCAAATGTGGTATTTCCCAGCCTGCCATGAGTCGCTTGCTCAGCGATTTGGAAGCCGAACTGGGGGTAAAGCTGCTGGATCGCACCTCTCGCGAAGTCTCTTTAACCCAGGCCGGGCGAGGCTTTTTAGAATCGGCCAGAAAGGCGGTGGCATACGCAGATATGGCGGTGCGGGCGGCGCGGGCCGGCACTGTAGACGGTATCGATACCCTAACGGTGGGAATGGTGATTGGCACTGCTCAGCCGCCGGTAGGCAAACTGATTGCTCGGTTCAAAGCGGCTCATCCCGAAACGCGAGTCACCCTATGCCAACTGGATGAGCGCTCCATTGGCTCAGCGCTAGCCGATGGCGAAATTGATGTGGCGATCGCTTGGGAAGTCTCTATCCCGAAAGGGCTCAACCGGCGCTCTCTGGGCATGGTTCCGATGTCGGTGCTGGTGCCATCGGGCCATGAGTTAGAGCGCAAAGGGGCGGTCAGTTTGGCGGATCTGGCGGGCTACCCGATTATTTTGCCGGATCGCGATCGCCAGCCAATTATCTACGATACCTACCGCCGAGTGACGGCTAACTCAGGGTTTGAGCCTGATATTGTGATTGATGTTTCAACTATGGCTGACACCTGGGCAATGGTGGCGGGGGGCGCTGGTATTGGCAATGCACCGGCGGTTCCAGGGCTAATTTATCCGGGGGTATCTATTTTGGAGCAGACGCCGCGCTTTGAGCTGACCTATGAGCTGGTTTGGGCCCACGCAGTTCCATCAGTTGAGAGTTTAATAGAGCTGCTTGAGGTGTCAGCCTGAAGTCAATCAGCTCTCCGAGATAGCCCAAGGGCTTACCTCGATCTAGTTAAGCGATATTCGATCTGGAAACAATCCAATCTGGAAACGAGAGTTTTCTGACTGAATACACGGTCATATGCAGCAATTATTTTTACGCTCAACTATTACAGGGGCAATGGTCGCTCTAGGAGTACTTTTAGGCTCCCCTGCCTTTGCCCAAATTAGGCAGATCACGGGTGTCAACATCGCCCCAAATGAGAATGGTGCGCTCCTTAACCTGACGATCGAGCAAGCCCAGCAGTCCACGATATTGCCGACTCAGTTTGGCAATACGGCTGTCTTTGACCTAACGGTGACTCAGCTGATTGAAGGGGTCGGGTTTGTGCAGAATCAACCGATTGAGGGCATTGAGCAGATTGCCGTTGAACCGCTGGATGCCAATAGCGTGCGAATTCGCATTGTGGGCGCGTTCGGTGTTCCGACGGTGGCTGTTAGCCAAGATCAGACCGGAATTGTTCTGACTGTTGTCCCCGCTAGGCCGCAGCGCTCGATTGCTTGTCAGTACTGCCCACGTCCTGATTATCCTGAATCTGCTCGTGAGGCAGGGATTGAGGGAAGTGTTAAGCTAACGGTTTTTTATAATGCCCAAGGCGCTGTAACCGACGTACGGCTGGTGCAATCTAGCGGTCACGAATCCCTTGATTTAGCCGCACTGGAAGCGGCACGGAATTATGTGTTTGAGGTGGAAGGCTCCAACGGTCAAGGCGGTAGCATAACGATTGAAATACAATTTGCCGTTGACCCATAGAATCGACGTAGAGAGTAGCTGCGATCGCTCTACCAATGCTCTCCAGAGGAAAGAGAAAATGTTTCAATCGTGGATTAATCAATTCGAGGGAAGTCGGTGGGACGGTCAGGCTGAGTTATGGCTAGATCCTACAGGCAATGAAGTTGATCTAAGTCAATGTACATTAGCCATCGACTCAGACATTCTGGCGTACACCTGGGTTTACGAAGGCGAAACACAAACAGGATCTTTCACATTTAATGACGGTGGTGCAACCTGGACTGATAGCTGGCACCAGCCAGAATCGACCCACTGCGAATATTTGAGCGGTGCATGGGGGCTTTTCACTGTCGAATATTCCTATTCAGCCCCACCGGGTCCTGACTGGGGTTGGAGAAGTAAGCTCTCACAAAGACCCGATAATAGTTTGGTTCTTCAAATGACCAATATTGCCCCCTGGGGTGAAGAAGGCCGGGCAGTCAGAATG
>JBCDFX010000528.1:0-3058 GCA_039177155.1 Cyanobacteria bacterium P01_H01_bin.119 | reverse complement strand
TCCGACCCAGCCCAGCCCCCGAACCGAATCAACGTGCCGACAGCGGTTTTATGATACGTCAGCTTTACAAAAGCGATGCAGCTAGTTTGCCCAAAATCAAGAATTTTCTTAACGGGTTCTATCCTTCTCTCTTCGGCCAACTCTCCTGATTAGATTCACCAATCAGATTTCCAGTCAGATTCCAGGCAGTTTCACAGCTTCTCTACGATGCCAGCCATCAGCAGATTCTGCGACAGCAACCAGGGATTGGGTAGGTCATTTTTGGGTCTCTAGTTTTAGGAATCTACTGGGGGAAAGGTGCGATCGCGCACCTCTTGGCAAAACTGCTGAGCCGCTTGGATTCCCTGCTTTCTCAGATTGGCATAAGCCTGGGCAAAGGGTGGCTGCCATTCGGAGAGCCCCAGCACATCAGAGGTAACCAGCACCTGCCCATCACAATAAGGCCCTGCGCCAATGCCAATGGTGGGGATAGTTAGCGTTTGACTGATGGTTTTACCCAGCTCTGCCGGGATATGCTCTAGCACAATGCAAAAGGCTCCGGCGGTTTCTATGGCGATCGCTTCCTGTAGGATGCGCTCAGCCGCCTCTGGAGACTTACCCTGTTTGCGAAATCCGCCAAACTGATGCACCGACTGAGGGGTTAGCCCTACATGCCCCATAACGGGGATGCCGGCCTGCACCAGGGCGTGAATAGTCTGAGCGATCGCGCCATGACCTCCCTCCAGTTTGACGGCCTGAGCACCCGCTTCCTTTAACGCGCGTCCGGCGGTGGTCATAGCCTGCTCTAAGCTGACCTGATAGCTTAAAAACGGCAAATCAACCACCATCAGTGCCCGCTGAGTCCCCCGGCGCACAGCCTTAGCGTGGTGCAGCATTTCATCTAGGGTCAGCGGCAGGGTGTTGTCATAGCCCAGAGACGTCATGGCTAAAGAGTCGCCCACCAGCACTAAATCAGCCCCGGCCTGTTCGACAATTTGAGCGGAGGTATAGTCCCATGCGGTCATTGCCGCAATGGATTGGCCCGCCTGCTTCCAGTGGCTAAATTGATGAATTGTAACGGCCATAGCTTCACCGCAACAGCCGTAGAAAGCCCCACGGCACTAGGGTTACGGTTGTCAGAATAGCAAATTAAGGGTGCTTGTAGGCTGGATACAGCAGCCGAAGAGACGATTAGGACGAGGCTGCGAATCCAATCGCTTCTATCATCAGCATCCCAATGATCTTGGGTGACGAAGGAACCCCCTCGCTAGCCCTCAGGGCCAAAATAGTTGTCGGTAAAGCTGCCGTGCAGTCCGTAGGGCACATGATGGCTCAGATGTAGTCGGGCCAGCTCGCGGGTGATGTCTTTGCCGTCCAAAATCGCCAGGTCAGAGCAGCAGCGTTCCGCATTGTAGAGCAGCATTAGCACCCAGCCATCATCTTCAGCAGTGCTGCCGGGGCGAGGAACAAAGACAGGCTCTCCGGTAAAGCTTCGGGGAGCAATGCTCCAGAGCTGTTCCTCACCCGTCTGAAAGTCTCGTTTTAGAACGGCCTGCAGGGGAGCGTTGCCGGAGGACTTATGGGCAGCACCAATGTAGAGGTAGCGGTTGTTTCGCCCAACTTTATCCGGGTGGAGGCTGGGAAACTCGCAGCAGCGACTAATGACAGTTTCCCAGTCCACCTGCTGAGCAGCTAAGTCAATGTAAAAGCGCTTTAGCTGGCCTTGGGGCACGGTGTCGAAGTTTACATTTAGATAGTCGGCAACGTCTTCTTCGCTGAACAAGCGGTCGTAGCATACGGCATCTACCCAGAGCTTGCCGTCTTGCTCGAAGGCATTTGCAAAGTGGAACACAAAGCAGGGGTCGGTCTCTAGGGTCTGAACCGGGCTCGCGCCATCGCGAGGAATAATCACGATTTTGGTAGACTGATCTGCCTGGAAATCGACACATTCCCCAGCGCCTTTCATCCCCAGGATAAAGGGCATCGGATTAAAGCTAACCGGATTTTGAAAAAAGATGGCGTAGCTAGGGGTGATGGCAAAATCGTGGAGAAAAGAAAAGCCGGGCGTGGTGTGGCTGCGCTTTTTGGCCAAGATACCGTCGGAGGTAAACTCCATTACGGTGATAGTGCTGGAGAGCCCCGGCTTGACCGAAAAACCCACCAGACGAGGCTGACCGTCGGCCCCAGCTGGATCAATATGGGGGTGAGCGGTAAAGCTGTCGCCGGGGGCGATCGCGCCCCAAAGATTATCTAGCCCTAAGGTGTCAAGGGTAGTCGGATCGAGGCGATGGGGTTCAGCCGCTTCCCACAGCGCCAGCAGGCGATCGCCCCAGTATAGGATATTAGTGTTGGCAATATTTTTTAGCCGTAAATCAAAGGCATTGGCCAGCCAGCCGCCTGGTTTTTGTGTGCCAAAAACGCCACGATAGAGGGGTTTACCGGCCTCCTTTTCGGCCACGTAGCCTGCGGTTTTGACAAAGCGATTGCTGTAGAAAGCGCGTCCGTTTTTGATGGCGATCGCGTTTACCATACCGTCGCCGTCAAAGGGATGCTTAATGGGGTAGCCGTTGATATCTAGCAGACCGGGACCAACTCGAAACAAGGTTCCCGTCAGCTCTTGAGGAATCTCGCCCTCAATCTCTTCAATCCAGTAAGCAAACTCCTCCGGCTGGGAGCGATAGCCACCGCGCCAGTCTTCCATATCAAATGTTGCAGACTGTGCTTGGGTAGACGGTTCGATAGTTTGCATGATTTTCAGATGTTCTGAAGGAACCAAAGATTTACGATTATCAACAATTATCTGGGCAATTTTTTAATCTCGCCACGTTAGGGAGATAGAGAAGTGACTTTTGGGGAGATTTCTAGAGCTGGTTTTGAGGCAGCTTCGATCGGTTGTTGAAGTTGGGCCAAGCTGCGATTGCGCCCCAGTAGAGGGTGTCTCAGTGTGGTGTGTCTCTAAATCACTCTCTGTCAGCAGCTGCCACAGCCGACACCCTGCGAGAGGCGGCGGCCGCGTACACCTCGTTCAAACGCGCTGTCGACTCAGCTGAAGAGGCTGCTGAGGACGCCGAGCTCGCAC
>JBCDFX010000527.1:0-3066 GCA_039177155.1 Cyanobacteria bacterium P01_H01_bin.119 | reverse complement strand
TGGTTTGATAACGGCAAGCCTCATTATTGTTTTTTCAATCGGCCCTGCTTTGCTTGCAAAGCGATTCAATCCCGTTGGCAATCAAGCCCTCGAAGTCATTGCTTCAGAGACCGAAATCTTGCATCAGTCACTCACGATTGTGGATTTACACGCAGATTCCTTGCTCTGGGGCAGAGATCTCTCAAAGCTCTCAGACGATGGTCATGTCGATATTCCGCGTCTGATGCAAGGTAATGTCGCGCTGCAAGTTTTCACCTCGGTGACAAAAGTACCATCGCCGTTGTTGCTATCCTGCTTTGTCCTCCTTAGCGGCAGTCTTCGATGCTCCATTGCTGCTGGCCGCGCTCAGGCCAACAGCGAAACTGCACCCCCATCCAGTCCATCTGCCACTGGTCGGCAACGGGTAAGAACTCCAGACGGTATCGCAAGCTGCGGGTCTTACCGTCAGCTAATCCCTCTTGCGTAAAAATAATGATTTGGCGATCGCCCTCTTGATGCACACTGACAAACTCACGATAGGTCGCGTCTGTCGCAGAGGGGCTTAAGGCCGCGATCGCGCTTCCCATCGGATCATTGACGATTGAAGGGATCTCATCAGGTCGTGCCATTACCCGGTAATGGCTGCGATTTGGGCTGCGATCGCCCCAATCACTATCAACAGATGCGCCAGCCGTGGGAAGAGCGGAAACCATCAGCGTTTTAGATTGCCATCGGTTGGCCGCCTCACTTAAGCTAAATCGCTCGTTTTTAGCAACGCTGCGGTTTAGAGATGTTGATAGCCGAGACTTAGAATTCTGCTGGCTAGAGGCTTTTAGCTGATCAACGGATTTAAGAGCGGTGGTGGTCGATAGATTAACCTGTTCAACCAGGGTCAGCGCCCCTGCTTCAAACTGATAAATCTGTCGCTGCTGCACACTGGGACAGCAGGGCAAATCGCCCTCGCTCTGGGTCAGCAAAATGATCTCGATTTGATTGCTTGTGATGCTTAAAGAGCGCACCTGGATGCGATCGCCAAGGTAGGTCAGCGCCACCGGACGAACGCTATCCCCTTGCCCCGTCGATAGGCTTAAATACACCAGCACGCGGGTGCCCGTACTCACGCTAATCAGGCTGGCGATCGCTGGGGTACCATCAGCTAAAGTGCCCGATGCAATGGGGCTAGGCGGATCGAGAAACTCTACCCGGCGGCCATCAGCCACATCAAATCGGCCATTGACCAACTGCACGAACCCCACATCAGGAACGACATATTGGGCATTGCGCAGCTGCTCTACCGCCTCACAATCAGCAAAGTTCTCGCAGGCGTAGGCCACCGTAGGCTCAGGAATATTAGCTAGAGCGCTCTCATCCACCTCGCCTTCGCGCTCACTGATCTCTGAGCTGCTACAGCTCGCCAAAGATGCGGCAGCCAACGTCAACATTAAAACGACAAAAGAACGATATGGAAAAGCCATAACCAACGCTCTCTAAGGCGGGAATTGCCCAGTTACCAACTGCGCGTATTCAGCATAGAGCAAATGGCGGTCTGTTTTTTAACTCTCTTACAGGGGTTGGCAAAACTCTGCCATAGACAGTCTTTTGATGGCATATAGCGGCCATATTGGGGCTATGGGGAAAAGCTGCGGGCTTTGGTCAAAAAATAGGTTTTAATGACGATGCCAAAGCGTTTAATGGGGATGGCAATCGCACTGTCGTCGATTTGCTCAAAGTGCTGACGGTGCAGCGGCGTTAAAGGATGCCACTGATCGTAGAGCAAGAGCGCATCTTGCCCGCCCAGGTCGCGCTGCCCCAGCCAGATATCGAATTGATCTTGGCGCTCTGATAGGGCATAAATTTCAGGATTATCAAGCTGATAGGCCAGGGCAGCAGCAGAACGGTAGTCAGTGGTTGCCAAAAAGAGCCCTTGGGGACTGCTGGAAATGTGCCGGCGCTGCTCAGAGAGCACAACGGGCGCAACCCTATTCCAGCCAAACAGCATGCGGCTATCGGGGTCGGCATTGGGGTCGTCGCTGACCAGGGCCGACAGGGGCAGCAGGGTGTAGTGCACCATAATCAGCGTAATCAGCACCAGGCCATAAATCTGCTGTCCCCAAAACCATCGCTTTCGTCGCAGTTGAGCTGGCGCAGCCTGATGCCAATGCAAAAGTGGCCCCAGCATCAGCGGAAACAGCAGACCATAGGCCATGATGTTCCAGTAGTAATAGGCGGTGGAAAACAGGGCGATCGCGCTTAGCCCTACCGTGGGTACCCCAAACACCCACAGCGCCACGCGAGGATAGATCGTTTCAGTTTGGATTGCGATGACTGAGCGATCGCCCCGCAATATTCGCCCAATTATTTCCACTAGCCAGGGTGAGAGCAGCAGCGCCGAAAATAGCCAAAATCCCACGGGTTCAAAGGGTTTAATTTGTAGCCCGACCGCCCCGCCATTGACGCTGCGGCTGGTGTAGTAGCCAAAGGACTGAAAATCATTAGTAATATTCCACACTAGTACGGGCACAAAGCACAGAATGCCTAAGGCGATCGCACCGTAAAATCGGCGATCGCCCAGCAGCGGCCGCAAGCTGCGATCGCTCACAACCACCAACAGCAGCGCAAAGGCCACAAACAAGGCGTTGTATTTGGCCAGCCCTGCTATGCCAAGGGTCAAGGCCGCAGTGTAGAGTTGCGCGCTATTGCCCCGGCCATCGCGGCGATAGCCATCGATAAATTTGACAAACTGGTAGCCGCCAATCAAGCTCGCCGTAATTAGCAGATGGTCGTTCCAGGCTAGGCCCAGAAAAATAAAAAATAGCGGCGATGCCAGTATCACCGCCATTAAGATGCCAAAGGCGGATTTGATCCGATCGCCGTAGAGGTAGCGGCAAATGCGAAACTGGGTGTACAAAAACAGGGCCGTTGTTGCCAAATTAGGCAGACGCAGCGCAAAGCGCGATCGCCCCAATACTGCGGCTACAGTGCCCTGAATCCAGGCTAGGAGGGGAGGATGGTCGTAGTATGACCAGTCAAAATGTTGCCCCCAAAGCCAGTAATATGCCTCGTCGGGGTTGGGAAACGCAACCAGCC
>JBCDFX010000526.1:0-3066 GCA_039177155.1 Cyanobacteria bacterium P01_H01_bin.119 | reverse complement strand
TCACGGGGTTGGTGCCGTGACAGCTAAAAAATTCAAAGCGCTCGGCATCCACACGGGGGCAGATCTGCGCCGCTGGCCGCAAGCTGACCTAGTGGCTCGCTTTGGCAAAATAGGCCACTACTACGCCCGCGTCTCTAGGGGACAAGACGACAGACCCGTCAACCCCAACCGCATTCGCAAGTCGATTGGCGCCGAGCAGAGCTTTTCCATCGACTTGGTCAAACTAGAAGACATGGTGGACAAACTTCAGGACATTGCTGGCCAGGTAGCCAGTCGCCTCGCCCAGCAAAACCGCTGGGGCCATACCCTAACCCTCAAAGTAAAATATGCCGACTACCAGCAAATGACCCGCAGCCGCACCCTAAACGCGCCCATTACCAAAGCAGAAACGCTATTTGATCTGGGGCGATCGCTGCTGCTGGCCCACCTCGACAGAACCAAAGCCGTACGACTGCTAGGGCTCGCCGTTGCCAATCTTAACGGTCCTGATTTGCCCTACAGACAGCTTGAGCTGCCGCTGTTTTCTACCGCAGCGGACAGCGGCGCATTGAACGCCCAGGGGCTAAATCCGTAACGGCAGTCCATCGTGTCCTGAGGAAAGTCCTGAGGATTTTATTGTAAATGTCCTGCGGAATGTCCTCAGGACATGCTAGTATCAATACAGAAAGGCTGAAGGGTCCAGGGAAAACCGCCCCCACTGGTGGGTTAAGTTCCCGCTGGCGTACAGGTGCCAGAGTGGCTAACAGCCCATCCCAGCGTCAATATCCAAAGACAAAGGTGATGCCAGTGCAAATCACACCAACACCACCCCCGAAACTAACCACAACGCTAAACGGTTGAAGTTACGAACAAATTACTCAAAGCAGGGCCGTGAAGTTGCAGCTTCCGGCTCTTTTCTTATCATAGAGTATGGTCGCCTGTGGGGCCAAATCTTTTACAGAGCGCGATCGCTGTGATGGTTACTTTTCAGGCTGCTCCCCGACTGGTTGACTGTATTGGCCAAACCTTTATTTTGGCATACAAAGAAAACACCCAACTGCTAGAAAAATGGCTTGCTCAGGACGGCTGCAGCTGCGAGGTGCTGCGCCAAACCCATCAGCCCGATTATCAAGATTATTCTCCCAGCTATCTCTGCTTGCTAAATCATAAAAGCGCCTGGGAACGGGCGCTAACCTCGGATCAGCCGACGTTGATTGTAGAGGCCGATTTTGTTCCGGTGGTGAACTTTGATCGGTTGCCAACGCCCTTTGACCCAGAGGATAAAAACTTGGGCATTGCTTGGCTGTACACCTGTGCGCCTCAGGTTTATAACATTAACGATCGCGGCTATGCCGAGGGCTATTCCACCTCAATGGTGGCCTATGTTATTACTGCCAAGAGTGCGGCTCACCTAATTGATTTAGCCCATTCGGTCACCAAAGAGCCCGGACCAAAAGCCTACTCTGCCTGGGATTCAGGAATTGATTATTATTTGCGCGATCGCGGCTTTATGAACTACGTGCCCTTTCGCAACTACGGTGAACATGGCGGTTTGCCCAATCTCGAACATGCTCAAAATAAGCTCAGCAAGGTGCACCGAGCGGATGTGCTCTACGGCAGGCTGGCTTTTCCGCCGATGTATGCCGCGAGCACGGGCAAAATAGTGCAAAAAAATGTCTGGTTAAAGGGCCGAGCCTATGCCCGTATCAAAGGATTTGGGCGGCTGCTGCTGGGCAAATATCTACGCATCCCGGTCTGGCGAAATTCTTCAAAAAAAATCAAGCTGCTGCAGTTTGTCTTAATGCGCCAGCTTACCCTGAGACTGTAGCGACGAACCGATTTGGGGCCGCAACGGGCAATGACAGTTTTGGTATTCGGCAGCCTAAATATAGATTTGGTCACCCAGGTATCGCGACTGCCGAATCCAGGCGAAACTCTGCTGGGCAATCGCTTTATCACCGTGCCGGGGGGCAAAGGCGCAAATCAGGCCGTAGCGGCCGCTGGTTTAGGGGTGAAAACAGCAATGGTGGGTCGAGTGGGCGCAGACAGCTTTGGCCAGACGGTAATTCACAGCCTCAATACCGCTGGGGTAGACACGTCCAAGATACAGGTGGATAGGGGCGCTTCAACCGGTATCGCCGCGATCGCCGTTGCCGCTAGCGGCGAGAATCAAATTATTGTGGTGCCAGGGGCCAACGGATCCGTTGATGAGTCAGATGTAAATCGGCTGCCGTTGACTGAGATCGATATTCTGCTGATGCAGTTTGAGATTCCTGTTTCGGCTGTGGAGCAGGCGGCACTCCAGGCTAAGACCCACGGTGTAACGGTTATTGTTGACCCGGCTCCGGCGATCGCTAACCTGTCCGATGCGCTTTACCGATCAGTTGATATTTTGACCCCTAACCAAACGGAAGCGGCATGCCTAACAAACTGTCCTGTGGACAGTCCTAAAGACGGATTAAAGGCTGCCTCCGTGCTGCGATCGCGGGGCGTTGATACGGTCATCGTCAAACTGGGCGCACAGGGGTGCCTATGCAGCAGCCCCGACGCCACCTTCTTTCTACCGGCTTATTCGGTTAAAGCCGTAGATACGGTGGCTGCAGGCGACGCATTTAATGGTGGTTTGGCCGCAGCTCTGGGCGAGGGCAAAAATTTGATCGATGCCGTTATTCAGGGCAGCGCAACGGCTGCCCTATCGGTAACGCAGTCTGGGGCCCAAGATTCGCTGCCAGAGCGCGATCGCGTCCGAGCATTTATGGCAGAACGCCCCACGCCAAATCCGATTGAGGTTTTTCCCGACTGACGCCGCCCTAGGGGCTGTCACCATTTGGCGGTCAAGTCTTTATTCGGAAGGTGTTTCAGCCCCTAGTTTGTTATGCGGAGCGGGCGCGGTAATGCTTATACCAGAAATATTCTGGTTTTAATTGATGACGCGCCCTAGCGATAGACCGCAGTATTTAATACAACTAGTTCATTTTCCTCATCTACGGTGCCTGTAAAGGTCTCTACGCTCCCCTGCACTCGCAATGTCAAGGTAAAAGAAATCGGCCCGCTGGTGCTGGTGCAGCGCTCGTACAGACTTACGCC
>JBCDFX010000525.1:0-3075 GCA_039177155.1 Cyanobacteria bacterium P01_H01_bin.119 | reverse complement strand
GTAAGGTTCACCAATTTGCAAACGATAGGTATCACCCTCTAGCTTATAGACCTCAAAGGGCTGATGCTGATCTCGCCGCCAAAACTCCGGGTTGTAAATTACGTAGTACAGCACCCCTAACCGGGCATAGGTTTCTAGCTTTCGAGTGTATTCATCACCTGGAGTATGAGACACCATCTCCAGTACAAAGATAGGAGGAATATTTTGCTCTTCCCACATCACATAGCTACGCCGCGACTTGGCCCCCTTTTTGCGCTCAACTCCCAGGCTGAGAAAGCCATCGGGCACTACGGGCACTAAATGACTCGGCCCAGTGGTGTGGTAAATCGCCATATCAGACCCAAAGTACCAATCCATGCGGTTTGACCATAGATGGGTCAGCAGCAACAGCAGCAAATTGGGCAGGAGATTCTGCTCCTCGTTATCCACAGGCGTATCGTCTGAGCAGGGGAGCTCGTTGGCCGTAGGGAGTCGCTGATTGACGGATGAAAACATCATGAGTCGTTTCACTCCGCAAGGATTCAATTGAGCTAATTATAATAATTCTCCGATGGGAAATTGCACCAATGCCCAATCCCTCGATGCCAGCCAAGCCAGACGAGGCTACTCCATTCCGGGTTATTTATGCCTGGGCTTACCGGGCGCGATTGTCACCAAGCTCTATTTATGACCAAGCTGTATTTCGAAGCTCTCAAAGAGCGGTTGCTGTCAGCTGATAGCGTAAAGCTTTGTCGGCATTGTTTAATAAGAAACCAAAGTGCCATTTGCAATTTAGCCAGGTTTAACCCCTATGAACTGGAACGTTGCCCTAGCGACTGGCGGCAGTGCCAGCCTTGAATTTTTAGAAACCGCAGTGATTGCCTATGCGATCGCCCGTTCTGGTTACAAACGAGAAGCGATCGCAGGCTGCATAGTGGGGCTCTCTGTTGTAGCTCTGGCAGCCATAGCGTTAGGCACTAACTTACAGGTGATTCCACTGCACTGGCTGCAAATCATCACCGGGGCTATTTTGCTGTGGTTTGGCTGGGGCTGGGCCAAAAAAGCGGTGCAGCGCCAGGTTAACGGACGACGCGCAGGCTGGTTAGATAACGACCCCCTCACCGCCGAAGCCATTTCCCTAGAAACGGCCCAGCAGGGATTTAGCACCACCAACTTTTTGGTAATGGCCAAAAGTGCTGCCCTAGAAGCCTTTGAAATTGCCGTTATTGTGATGACTTTGGGTTTGGCCTCTGGCGCTTGGTATGAGGCGTTAAGCGCTGTTGGGCTGGCTTTTGTCGGCTCTGTAATGCTGGTGATTGTGCTACACGCTTACCTGCTTAAGGTTCCCGATGTGATGATTAAGCTGGGCACGGGTATACTGCTATCCGCCCTGGGCACATTTTGGTTGGGAGAAGGTTGGGGCCTAGAGTGGCCATTGGGAGACTGGGCAATTCTGGGGTTACTGGGGTTGTACAGTCTGATAGCGGTGCTGGCAATTTTTTGGCTGGGGCATAGCGCTGACCGCGATTCTGGTTCGGAGCGCGCTATCGGCTCGTAAGGGAATTTAAGACGCAGGACTGCTACGCTACTGCTTGGGGAAGAAAACACCTACAATTATCTTAATGTTTATTGAAATTCAGTCCCAAAAAGATGATGGACGTTGCAACTGAAGTCGCGCTCACTGCCCGCAAACTGACGCTGGCTTATGAAGGTAACGTCATTATTCAGGAGCTAGATTTAGCGATCGCTCAAGGGCAGATTACGGTTTTAATCGGTCCAAATGGCTGCGGTAAGTCCACGCTGCTAAAAGGGATTGCCCGGCTGCTAAAGCCCCGAGGAGGAACTGTCTATTTAAATAGTGATGCCATCTCTCGTCTGCCAACCAAAGAATTGGCAAAACGACTGGGTATTTTGCCCCAAAGCCCTGCGGCTCCTGAAGGGCTTACAGTGCGGGAGCTGATCGCCCAGGGACGCTACCCCCACCAAAGCTGGCTGCAGCAGTGGTCAAAGCAAGATGAGCTAAAAGTAGAGGAAGCGATCGCGACCACTCATCTCCACGATTTTGCCAACCGACCTCTCGATACCCTGTCCGGCGGGCAGCGCCAGCGGGCATGGATTGCCATGGCATTGGCCCAAGATTCCGATATTTTGCTGCTAGATGAGCCCACCACTTACCTCGATCTGGCCCACCAGATTGAAGTGCTAGATCTGCTGCACGATCTAAATGCTCAGCAGGGAAAAACTATTTTGATGGTGCTGCACGATTTAAACCAGGCGTGCCGCTACGCTGACCAGTTGGTCGCTTTAAAGTCCGGCGCTGTATATGCCCAAGGCGCACCGAATTCAGTTGTTACAGAAGCTCTCCTGCAGGAAGTCTTTGGTATAGAGAGCCGCATTATTCAAGACCCGGTGGTGGGAACGCCGCTGTGCATTCCGGTTAGCCGGGCAAAGCAACATAGCGCAGATAAGACCTTTGCCCAAAATCTTAATGGGCGACGTTAGGGTCGCTGCGCGGAATTCAAAATCCAAAACAGCTTATTTAAACCGCCTTCATGTTAAATAAGCTGTTCGCCTACCAGTGAATAAATTTGCCCTAACTCACAGCAGAAATTCGTTAAAACGGAATCAAACTGTGAGTTTCCCCTAAGTTAGCGACCCATTTCGATGCCCTTATGTTTGTTGGCCGAGAACACGAAGTTCTCGGCGAGGCAACTCAGGCCCTTCAGGAGCTTAGGAGTCTTCTTCGGCTGGGGGATCGGGCTGTGCAGGTGGTGGACTCGGCTGTGCGGGTGGCGGACTCGGCTGTGCGGGCTGTGCGGGTGGACTGGGTTGGGCGGGCGGACTGGGCTGTGCGGGTGGCGGACTCGGCTGTGCGGGCTGCGCGGGTGGAGCTGACGGTTCTGTCGCGGGTGCTGAGCCGGAACCCGATGGCTGATCTGAGCCGCTTGAGCCACTGCCTGAGCCGGAGCTGTCGCCGCCGCTCTCAGTGCTGTCGCCGCCACCACTATCGCCGCCGCTCGTGCTGTCGCCGCTGCTGCCGCTGCCCGAATCAGTGTTGGCATTATTTTCAGTCTCAGAGTCAGCTCCTGATGCAGC
>JBCDFX010000524.1:0-3083 GCA_039177155.1 Cyanobacteria bacterium P01_H01_bin.119 | reverse complement strand
GAATTGCGTCGCTCAGGTTTCTCAAGGCTTGCTGACCGTACTTGACCTGAAACTTTTCAATCTGGTCAGCTTTTGACAGCGGAAACAAGTTGAGGTCGCGGTACACCTGAATAAATTGCGCCTTGCGATCGCTCACCATACCCCGTCGTCTCCATAACTACGCCCATAATACTTGGCAAGGCCTAATCGAGCGCGGGGTTTGTAATGTGCCGATAGCGGTAGCGCCGGGACATTACAAAGGTAAAGGACCCTCTTTGAGAATTGGTTCAGAGCTGTCTTGTGCATCTGCGTTCCCTGAGCGAAATCAAAGCCAAAATTCGGTCGGCATAGTTTCTGGGATGGTTGCTTCTTTGCTGGGCGTGAATGCAGAGCACAGAATGAAAGAATTTCTCGCCAATGCCTAATAAAAAAAGGCGCATCTTTGCGCCTTTTATCTTCTGATGAATTGGATAGCCAATGGCAACTGCGATACTAGGAAGCCTATAAATCTTTTGCTAAGTTATCGTCGCTGCCAGAAGCAATGATGCTGCACTAAAAACCGTGGTCAGAATCCGTCCATGCGGCACAGACGCTGGTACTACAGCTCACCATGTAAGTTTCTACTAAAAAATCACCCTCATAAGGTGCCGTCACAATAGGATTGGCATCAGTCAGCGTGTCAGAAGTGACTAACTCACCGGTATAGGCATCATATAGATAGATATCCAAGTCCGTGCAGTCACTATCGCAGCTAGCATAAACATCTTCATTGGCGAAAAAGTATCCTTCATAGGTCTGCGACTCGCCGCTGCTCAAGAGGACTGAATATTCAGCCTTTGCTACAGAAGCAAAGGCTGCAATTGCTAGGCCACCCAAACTAGAAGCCATCAGCAAACGCTTAACGTAACTCCACTGCATAATGTGAGCTCCTTAAATAGGTTCTGGTTATTGGAATTGAGTTAACAATGTTTTGTGTTTAAAGGCTGCGAAGAGCCTATTCCGTAAACAATATGCCGTGGGGGATTCAGCAACTTTTGAGACAGGAGTTGATGGGGCTCTCTAAATATTCCCAATTTTGGGATGGTTTAATCCTTCGGCGTCGAATAATTCGAACGCCAGTGGTTAGTAAGACAGATAAGAAAATCTGCAGGGGCATGCGCTACGGCTGTAAATGCTCTTTCTGGAGCCCCGTTTTCGAAGCAGCTTAGCGACAATAGCCACCGGTCGAGAACATTACCCGCTACCGGAAGTCATTGCAGCTACGCGCTAGGATCTAAGAAATGTGATGTTTGAATCGTCTACAGGCGTACTATGCATATTCGCCAGCAGGGGCTTAAGGTCGCGACTCTGATGTTAGGGCTAGTCCTCCTGGGTTGCAATCAGCGAACCCAAGCCCTATATCGCATTGAAGTGGAGCGATCGTGCCAGAACTGTGACCTGCGCGGGGTCAATTTAGAACGCCAAAGTCTGGCTAGCAAGTATCGGGTTTCGGTGAGCAGTCAGCCGCTGTCAACCAATCCCCAAGGGTTAGGAGAAGCCCAGCCGGTGGATTTGACCGGTTCGGACTTGCGGGAGGCCAACTTGCGGGAAGCTAATCTGACAGAAGTGGTGCTAAATCAGACACAGCTCAACGACGCCGATCTCAGCAGCGCCAATCTGACTGACGCCCAGCTAGTGGCTGCCGATTTGCAGGGCGCTCATCTGCAAGGAGCTAATTTAGAGGGAGCCAACTTTCAAGGGGCCGACCTGACCGGAGCCGACCTGCGCGGGGTGGACTTGTCGGTTGCTGATTTGACCGACGCTGACCTCACCGATGCTCGGTTGGGGGAAGCGCCTGAATCGAGCCGGTAATCGGTTGCGCTGTTCCCGTGAACATACTCTACTGTGCGGCTTGCAAAAGCTGAGCGATCGCATCATTTTCTCCTCGTCGCCAGGCGTAATCCAGCGCCGTGCGGCCCCATTGGTCCACTACGGTGACGTCGGCATCGTGCGCCAGCAGCAGTTTCGTAAGTTCTTCGTGCCCTTTGAAGGCAGCCAAAATCAACGGCGTCACGCCTTCGCTATCAATCCAGTTCACCTCAGCTCCAGCGGCAATCAAAACTCGGGCAATGTCTGTGTGGCCATCTCGTGCGGCATAGGTGAGAGCCGTGTTGGTGTGATAGACCGTGTCGGGATCGGTGCCCGCGTCGAGCAGCGATCGCACCGCCGCCAAGTCACCCGCCAGCGTAGCGGCGATCAGCGGCGGTCTTTCGTCAGTGATATCTGAGGTCGTAGCAGTGCCAGACGAGCTTTCTGGTGGTGGCTCCTGGGCTTGAATGTTGCAGGCCCCAATAGATAGCAGACTGGCGATCGCCAGCAGTCTTAACAGTTTCCCTAAAGCGCCCATAGCCCCAAGCGTGTGTCGATTTCGGGCAGTCATGACTAAACCGGGTGTGTTCAACGGGTCGAGCAGCGCTGCCGCAGCCTCTATCCGAGTAATGATAGCTGGGCATCCTGGACCGCTGTGCCGAGAGTGAACCCCTCATGAGCCAGCAGCCATTGCTTGCGAGCCAGTCCACCGGCGTACCCAGTCAGTTTGCCATTGGCGCCGATGACTCGGTGACAGGGCAACACAATGGAAATTGGGTTGAGGCCATTCGTCATACCGACAGCGCGCACCGCCTTGGGACGACCGAGCTGTTTCGCTAATTCGCCATAGGTAACGACCTGACCCGGTGGAATTGTCCGCAGTGCCTGCCACACTTGTTGCTGAAAGTCAGTCCCGCCGGTTGCCGTCGGCATGTCGTCTAAGCTGTGCAAATCTCCATCTAGGTAGGCGCGGAGGCGATCGCTGACGCCACCAGGATTATCAGCCTCATGTAGCCGCACCTCACCGAAGCGTTTTTGCAGCAGCGACAGCAGGCGGTTTTCGCAGTCCTCGAAGTCCACGGCGCAAAGGGTAGCGTCTTGGGTGACCACCCAGATGGGACCGATAGGAGACGGAATGCGATCGACCAGCAATGGCGATTGGTGATTGGGCATTGGTGATTGGGGAGCGGGTGTACTCATCACAAGTCCTTGAACCTCAATTTTTTTGGCACCGCCGCAATACCGGCAATCATACT
>JBCDFX010000523.1:0-3085 GCA_039177155.1 Cyanobacteria bacterium P01_H01_bin.119 | reverse complement strand
TGTCAATCACTTTCGATGTGATTTGAGATCGCGGAAGAGAGCTTAATATCGCTGCGCAAAATTCAAAATTCAAGGCTGTAGCAATCCGCCGAAAGGTTCGCACAGATTGCGAGTCAGCCTGCTTCTATAGGCAGCATCCCAGTGATGGTCAGTGCTGCAAGCAATTGGACCAGCGCTACGGTGAGCCGCAGGCTCTATTAGGAGGCTTCTACTAGGTTGGCCTCTTCTGGGTTTGCCAGTTCGCTTAAGAAACGCAGCGCCTTGGCAATATAGGTGGCGCAGTGGCGAGGCGACTGCTGATAGAAGCTGCGCCATGCGGCGGCTTTATCTTCGTCGTAGCGATCGCTGCGATCGCCGTGTTTTTCCAGCCAGGCAAGGCGTACGGCGTGGCCAATTAGCACGTCCATCACAATAAAATCGTCGAACTGCAAATCTGGATTATTGACCAGCAGTTCTGTAATTTCTTCCAAGGCTTCTACGTTGACGTGGCGATATTCTGGCGCTTGAATTTTGCTCAGCAGGTGATTTAGCATCAGGGCAAAGTTTTGCTCACCGGGGGTCATCTCTGCGAGTACCAGTTCACTGTCGATCCGGTTGCGGCGCTCCAGCTTGTCGCCGATAACAATCCCTCGGCAGTGGCGCAGCAGCTCCCAGACCTGGCTGTAAAACTTATCAGGCAGGCGGTTGAGTTCGCCGTCAATCTGTCGCTTGCGCCACCAGTCGGTTTGAGCCGATGCCTGAGGCGGTTCAATCTCAAATTCTGGCCCGGAGGGCACCACGGCCCAGTTGACCGGCGTATGGGGCCGCAACTTGAGAGACTCTTGGCGAAACAGGTTTTGATTAATGCCCACATAGCCTGCCAGCACCTGGCTCAGGCGAGTTTTAATCTCAAAAGGACTCAGCTCCATCAGGGCATTGTGGGCTTCGTCTTGGGTCAAATTGCGCTCCCGCGCGAGCTCACTGGTGATCAGCAAAATTAGGTAGCCGATACGCAGGGTCAGCAGGCCCTCAAACAGTTGGGGATCGGACTGAATCAAAACGCTGAGATAAATCAAGATCTCTTGAGTCAGAACGCGATCGCGCATATCTTCTCCGCAAAAGGCGCGAATCTTGTCCACAATCTCCACATGGGGAATTGGGTCAGTAATTAAAGACGCCTCGCTATAGGCTTTACCTACAGAAATCTGCATCTGCCGCACCAGCAGCTCTGTTAGGGCATCTGTTAGGCCCACATCGCTCTTATTTAGCAGGCCAGCGGCGCGGCGAACAATGGTCCAAAGCTCCAGTCGGCCCGCTTTAATATAAATTTCGTTGAGCAGGTCCCCGACCGTAACAATTTCATGGGCATCACCAAATCCAGTTTCAAACCCCAGCCCATGGAGCTGGGCTAGGGTGCTTAGCAGCTCAATTTGCTCAAATAGGTTGTCGCTGCACTTGAGCGATCGCAGCAGGGTGTCGGTATCGCCCTCCCGCTCAATATCAAATTCTCTCAGCATAGAGAGGGGCTGAATTTGCTCCGGGGTAAGCCTCAGGTGAGCCGGCACTGGCGGAATATAGCGGGTGAGTGCAAGGTCAAACTGAACGTTATAGTTTTGATCGACCCGCTCTGTTGCTGCCGTTAGCATCAGCTGATATAGCGGCCCCACTTTAATGGGAATATCGCCACAAAAACCGTCAATTAGCTCTTTTATTAGCTCTAGCAGCGGCGACTCATAGATTGGCTTACGACCAATTTCAAACATTGGCTGGGCCAGCATTATGGTCACCGTTGGTCGTCCGGGCTCGTTCCAATGTTCGTAGATATAGGCCAGCTCGCTGCGGATTTGAGCCACCAAAAAGTGATAGTCCAGGGTGAGATAAAACTGCTGCTGGTCCAGATGGGAGGGCAAAAACACCATAATGTCCCCCCGGATGCGAAAGATCCGCGAGGTGGTTAGGCTACGTAAGCGGCGAATGGGGCGACCGCTGAGATTTAGCTTGCTATTGCAGCCGATTTGGGCGTACACCATAGACAGTTCAACAGACTGGTGAACCTGCACCGGATCGAGCTGTTCTAAGGTCTGGGTTGGGACCCCGTAGGTCGCAAGCTGGGTTTGCAGATGGGCATCTTCTGCAAGCAGTGCCACTTGCACAATGGGGCGACGGTGCTGGCCGGCCCGCAGATGCCGTCCTAATGGATCTAGATCGCCGGGTGTCAGCAGGCCATCCTGCAAAAATAGCCCCAAGTAGTAGAGGCTCTGGGCCCACACTAGGGGGACGTTTTCGTTGGGGATACGCTTTTGGCTATGGGGGGTTTGGCGCTCGGCCTCAATGACGTCTTCTGGCACGATATAGAGCTCGGGCAGCAGGGGAACGTCGTCTTTCTCGACGCTAATGGCGCGCAGGCGGCTCTGGTAAAATTTAGTTTGCTCAGTATCGCCGCGAAACAGGCTATCGAGCAGCAAATAGCTAAAGAACAGCGGCCACTCACACTCGATATGCTCAAACTGCTTAAGCTCTTGAGGCTCGTAGTGCAGGCGATCGGTATTTTCGATCATGGTCTGATGACCGTCCCGCAAAAAACGCTTGCAGCCGTAGTTGCCCTGGAGCAAATCGATAATCTTTTGCCGAGTGCGATCGGCTAGGTCCGGATCATCGACGGCAAATGCAGGGTAGCCAATAACGCTAAGGACGGATGCATCGGCTTCCTTAGAGCCAGATTCTCGCGGCAGCAAAGATTCTAAAGTAATGCGCGATCGCGCAATCTCATCGCGCAGAACGTGGATAACCGAGGCGTGCCCCCCCCGCACGCCAAATAAGTTGAGGCCATCTAACGCTTCCAGTGCCGCCTTTGCCATACCCACCGAGCTGGCGTTTAGCTCTGGGCTGCCGTGGTTGAGCTTATTGCCCCGCTCCCAAATGCCATAGTCGGGGGTGCGGTAGGCGCGGCTGATGTAGTACACCAGATTTTGCACAAAGTTGACTTCATCATGGGTGAAGATAATTTGCAGCCCAGAGGCGGTCATCTGGGCCAGCATCAGCAGATAAATAGAAGTTGCATCGAGCTGCAGGTGCCCCCATTCTGTATCACCTACCACGGTATTGC
>JBCDFX010000522.1:0-3085 GCA_039177155.1 Cyanobacteria bacterium P01_H01_bin.119 | reverse complement strand
GGATGGGGAGCGCCAGCATCCTGAGATCGCGCAATTTCGCTCTGGAGCGCCGTTTGCGAAGTTTCCAGAGCGTCTTCCAGATGGGCCACACGCTGAAGCAGATGATCGTTGCACGAATTAAGATCCTGAATCAGCTGGAGCAACTCCGCCTCGCGATCGCCAGTGACCACACCATCAACCGCTACAGGCTCGCTTACGAAAGCATCTGGCGCAGTCTGCAAGTCGTCAGGCTGGATAACATGGGGCAGCGGAACACTCTGCCAGGATGCCTGAGACTGGGAAGATGCGGACGATTGGTGCCCCGCTGGCGGCTGCGCAGAATCGTTGGGCGGAAAATTCGTGTCACTCATAGTGGTGAAATCAATCAGCTCTCGGGGCTATTTCTAGCAATATCGTTGAATACCTAATGGTGTAGCACAGAACCGAGAAATTAGAACTCACTTAAAAAGAATAAATATGTCAGCTTGGCAGAAAAGGATCACCCTCTTGTGATCTGATTTTGAGTCAATTTAAACTGGCTTCTAGAATCGATGGAATCACTCGCTTCAGCCTGCTTACAGCTATTCCAAACGTTGCTCTCTAATCGTTATCAATCAAAAACTGGGAGTTTTGCGCTGATTTATCAATAGGGCGTTGATGAGCGAGGCACCGATTTTGTCATCACATCTTGCAGCAGTTCCCGATGTAAATAAGCCCGGTCTACCAGGGCAGAAATTTGAGTCGGATCTAGCGGATCGCCATTAGCATAGTGCTGCAGCCAAGCTTCAGTAATGGCACCCGGATGCTCTGGCAGGGGCGCATAGTGGCTAGTTGGAGCGATCGCTGCCGGATCAAGATTCCACCCCGGCAAATTTAAATCGCTGAGCAGCTGAACTACCTTTGGATCATAGCTGAGGCCAAAGCAGCGGCAGCCTTCCGCCGCCGCCATCACCAGCGCGTGGAACCGCATACCAATCACCATCTCTACGCCGCGAAATAGGCCCTTAAGCTGAGCAGGCTGCTCTAAACGGTAAATTTGGCTGGGGCCACTGAGTTCATTGTGTAGCCTTTGAGCGATCGCCAAATCTTTACTGGGCTGAAACGGCACCAGCAGCACACAAGCTTGGGTCGCCGTTTGGAACTGTTTTAATGCCGTGGCGATCGCCTCTAGCCGGGCTGGCGTTAGCCAGGGGTGACTCCGCAGGGCCACTGCAATACGGGGAGCATGTAAGTCCCACAGCCCCGGAACAGGCTGAGAATCGAGGGTCCAAACCGGATCAGGTGCCAGCAGCCCCGCAGTATTCCAGGTGTTTAGCAACTCTGCCGAGGCGCGATCGCGCACGCTAACACCGACGCAGCCCTGCAGGGCACTCCGAGTCAATCGCTGTGCCCACCCGCGCTGAAGAGGACCAATGCCTTGCGCCCAGGCCACAGTCTTTAGGCCCATCAACTGGGCTATTCCCATCAGACCGCCATAGTACAGAGGGTTGAGCGCACTGGTCGTATCCTGCATCAAGCTACCGCCGCCCCAGATAAAAAACTGCGATCGCCGCAGGGCAGAGAGCACGCTGAACAAAGATTTTCGGGGACAGGCTTCTACCCCATAGCGCTGGCGAGTTTCCTCAGGATTACCGGAGAGCACAATTGGATCGATATTGGATGGTAAAAGCTGCAGCAGCGATGCCAACAGCGCCTCATCGCCCCCGTTGCCCATGCCGTAGTAGCCACACAACACTGCCCGCATAAAAATCCCCAATGCCCCCGCCCAACAAACTAACTCAACAGTTGACCGGGGGCTGTTATCAGTCAACCGTCAGTGCGGACAATTACAATAGCGGAGTCTCTGCTAATTATCGGGTAATAACCATGCACGCTCTTTCGATCCCCACCTGGATTATTCATATTGCCAGCGTGCTGGAGTGGATAGCTGCGATCGCTTTTATCTGGCAGTACGCCACAGTCTGCGATCGCGCCCCTTGGCGATGGCT
Source organism: Cyanobacteria bacterium P01_H01_bin.119 (assembly GCA_039177155.1). GTDB lineage: Bacteria > Cyanobacteriota > Cyanobacteriia > Phormidesmidales > Phormidesmidaceae > JBCBZT01. The sequence continues at coordinate 1,118 of JBCDFX010000522.1, read as the reverse complement.
ATCGGTTGCAATGCTGCCCGCCTTAGTCAGCGCCATGTGTGCCTGCACCTGGCACTTTTTTGACAACTCTCCTACCTTAAGCTGGTTAGTGACGCTCCAGGCAGCCCTAACCGTTGTAGGAAACAGCACCGTTTGCCTGGCCGCCTGGTGGATTTGGAAGCAGGCCAAGTTTGATCGCACCGCCAGTTCTGATTAGTCTAATTTTAGTCAGATTGCTTACCGCACCCAGTATCGCTGGAGTCGTTGGCCCAAAAACAATCTGAACAGTTTTAGTCAGATTGCTTACCGCACCCAGTATCGCTGGAGCTGAAATCTGACTCGCAACCCGTCGAACAGCGCTTATGTTTAGCAAAGAAAATTTGTTTGCCGTTTCTCTCTTTCCCTACCTGGGATTTTTGTGGTTCTTGACCCGCTCAGGACAAACTCCCAAGCTGGCCCTGATTGGGTTTTATGTTCTCCTAGTCTTTGTCGCCGTGACCATTCCCGCCGGAATTTACGCCAAATCTGCCTATGGCGCAGAGCTGGCCAATATTGATTTTCTCCACGGCGGGGCCGAGGCGTTTCTAACACTCTCCAATATTTTGGTAGTCCTGGGCTTTAGACAAGCTATCCGCCGCCGTCAAATTTCCGAGCAATACGGCAGCCAGCAGCCTGATTGACGTCGCTTCGGACAGTTGTCAAATCTGATCAGTCACCAGTCATCAAGAATTCTTCCGCCGCCAGTGGGTTTCAATCAGCGTTTTGCTGAGCACCCGGAGCGGAGCAGAGGTCTCTCCCGAAAATAGGGCAAAATCAATCGGGCCGTAGTAGCGTTCTGCCTGCTCTGCCAACTCAATCAGCTGCGGGTCGTGGAGGCTAATGCGATGTTTTAGCCGTAGACACATTAGCGGCAGGCCGTCTTTCCCGGCATTTGCGGCAACGCTCCATTCACAACCGTCAAGCATGGCCTGTAGCGAATTGTCTAACGACGCTTTGAACTGACGCAATCGAGAAGACTTGCGATAGAGTTCTCGCACAAGCTGAGAGTCTGCTGAATCCATGGCATAAGCTCGGAATAAGAGGACAACCTCTGTACCAAAGCCAAAAACAATGTAGTTAAAGTGTAGCCTCCCCGTCAG
>JBCDFX010000521.1:0-3094 GCA_039177155.1 Cyanobacteria bacterium P01_H01_bin.119 | reverse complement strand
TAAAATCTTACCTGGTCTTAGGCCGGCCAAATATTTTCGTGCGGCAACCCGCAAAAAGATCTAATAGCCCGCCGAAGGGTTTGGACAAATTAGGAGTCAGATAGTGGAAATGTCAACTACTCCGGCGATACCGGGTGCGTTGAGCAATCTGACCAAAGCGATCTGAGCCGAGCTGCGATTCAGGTTGCTTTGATACCGGCTGATCTAACGATGCTTTGACTGTGAACAATCTGATCAAAGTTGCATCTATATAGAATCTTTAATACAGCAGTCTCTAATCTGTTGGGATAAGATTCTGAGCCAAATTACTGATAAAAAATATTTCAAATATTGACTATACTGAAATACTTTGACTAGCGTTACTTTATATTTTTGTCCCTTTTTATTTAAATAAAAATGAAATTTATCCGGTCTTTATAATTTTGCTGGCGTTCTATCATGGGCTATTTAGATATCGACTTTGAGTAGATAGATTCAAGATAATTGCCTAATATTTATTGGAAATTTATTTCGATCGATCGAAATGCCTACGCAAGCTTGACAAATAGTCAGTGGATGCACGGATATAAAGACATTGTTGTCTGGCTTACCCTTTTAAGAGGGTGACAACACCACTTTCTAAACGCTGAAGCTACGTCAGCGATTAATTTAATTGATTTGCAATTAATCCAACTTATTCCTTAAAGATGCCCTCCATATTGTCCCCTAAATACAGCCCAACCTTTAAAGAGTTGGACACTGCTGCTGATATTAAGCAGCGGCTTTATTATGCACTCAGGCAGGCTGTGCCGGGCCAGCGCTGCGCTCTGCTGCACTGCCCCAGCTATCCTAATTTTGGTGATCATTTAATTTGGCTGGGCAGCTTATTTTATCTACAATCGGCGGCAAATTGTCAGGTTGTCTACACTGCTAGCGATATTGATTTTTCTAAAGCTGAATTAGAGCGTCATTTGCCAGAAGGGCCAATTGTATTGCTGGGTGGCGGTAGCTTTGGCGATCTGTGGTACAGCCAGCAACAGTTTCGGGAGCAAATTATTGAGCGCTATCACGATCGCCCGATTGTTATTCTGCCTCAGACCATTTATTTCCGTAGCCCGGATGCTCTAACGCAGGCAAGGCGAATTCTTAATAGCCACCCAAATTTGACCCTGTTTGTGCGTGATCGCATTAGTTATCGCTTGGCGTGTCAGGCATTTAACCACTGCCGCGTGCTGATGGCACCGGATGCTGCCTTTGAGCTAGCGGATGTGCTCAGGGATGTGCCCATCACCAAGGCACCAAAGGGACTGCTTTATCATCGGCGGCGAGACTTAGAACGCCAATGCTGGCCGAGTCTAGAAAGTTGGCAGCGCGGAGGAGAGATTACAGTCAGCGATTGGCTCTCCTATGAAAATCGCTGGCTATATGACGTGCCTCAAGCGAAAGGCGGAATTGAAGTGCTTAAAAAGCGGCTACGGCTGCGGGGGCTGGTACGAGCGGTTTGGCAGCGGCGGCTGCAGCGTCCTCACGAGTGGCGATCGCTGCACCAGTGGGAAACCCAATACTGCCCCCATCACCTGTTGCAGGGCGTAAATAATCCAGCCCGTCAGCGTCAATCCTGGAGCTATATTCACAGCGCAATTTATCAGTTTTGTCAGTATGAAACGATTGTGACCGATCGGCTCCATGGTCACATTCTCTGCACGCTGCTCAATATTCCCCATGTTTTTTTGCCCAATAGCTATCACAAGAACGCTAGCTTCTATCGGCATTGGACTGCGGCGGTTCCCAGCAGCGTGTTTGCCGAAACCGTAGAGGCGGTTCCGGAAGCTCTCGCCCAGCTCAACGCCGCTCAACGGGAGAGCGATCAAGGAGGAAAGGGTGGCTAATTTCGCTATCGTTTTAGACCCAGACACACAGCGGCGATCCCGCTTTGCGGCAGCGATTTGTCCTGAAATTGCGCCCGTTGAGGGGCTATTGGTTAATCAGCGCCATCAGGGAGCGCTGTCGGTCGTTTGGGCAGCGGCTCCCAATGCGCCCGTTGATATTGATCAAGATGGGTCTGGACTAGCAGTGGTGTGGGGAGAGGCAATCGCCCCTGACTCAGCGCGACGCCAGACGGCTGCTAGCTTAAGAACTGCTTGGCAGACCCGACCCGAAAATCTTTTTGACGGTTTCTATGCCGCTTTTACCTATGAACGTCAGTCTGGGCTAACCGTCGGTGGCGATGTGTTGGGCTTTTTCCCGCTGTATTACTGGCGCGGGCCAGATGTTGTGGTTATCTGCTCTAGCCCAGAACTGCTGCGCTACCATCCCGACTTTACGCCTCGGCTCTGTGTAGACGGTCTGATTGGCATTTTGCTGATGCGCGGCATTGCCGATAGTCGCTGCCTTTGGCAGGGGGTGACCCGTTTAGGCGCTGGAGATTGGCTTACAGTTCTGCCTGATTTACAGGTGACAACCCGGCAGCAGTACAGGATTCCTTGCAATAAAACTGATATTGAGGCTGCAGGCTATCAAAATCTATTCCTTGAAGAACAGCTTGAGGCGCTGACAGCAGCATTGGACAGGGCGATCGCACGCCATGCCCCGGCGGCTGATCAGCAGGGTCTTATGCTCTCTGGCGGATTAGACTCTCGCATGCTGGCCGGTTTTTTGCACCAGCAGCAGGCAACCCCTCAGCTCCTAACCTTTGGTCGTAGGGATGATTTGGAAGTTCTCTGCGCTCGCTCAGTTGCCCAAACCACAGGCTGGAGCCATCTGCAAGTTAATCCCGATCAGATCTTAGCTAAAGCCGAGCCGTCTTTGACTCAAAGGTGCTTGGATGCGGCAGACCAGTTAACCCGTTGGGATCATTTGGCTGGCGGCGGCGGTAGCTTTGCTGGGTTGAACTGGAGTGAGATGGCCGCTTCTATTCCAATTGCGCCGCGTATGGTGACGGGATTGGCCATGGATCGGACAATTTGTGGCACTCATGTCAGCCCGCCGACCTTTGAAGGGGCGCTGGCTTATGAATACAACCGAGGCGGTCTTAGCCCCGCTCAGCTCCGGCAGCTTTTTGTTAAAGATGACTGGCTTCAGGGCAAGATTACGGGGGTTATCGACCAGCTCCACC
>JBCDFX010000520.1:0-3107 GCA_039177155.1 Cyanobacteria bacterium P01_H01_bin.119 | reverse complement strand
CCTGGACGAGATGCTTACTTGAGCAAACGGCAGCAAGTTTTGGGTAGTGCGACCCATCTGGTGGAAGTGGATTTGCTGCGCGGGGGTAAACCCATGCCGATGATGGGGAATGTGCCTGAAAGCTACTATCGTATTTTGGTGAGCTGCAGCGAGATACGGCCTGCGGCTGAGCTTTACAGTTTTAATCTGCAAGATCCGATTCCGGCTTTTCCAGTGCCGCTAAAGGATGAGAATGGCCCTGTTGTGGACATTAAGCTGCTGCTAGATGGCATTTACAATCGCGCTGGATACGGGATTCGGGTGAACTATGGGGCTAAATTGGTGCCGACTCTGGGTAAGCGCGATCGGCAGTGGCTTAAGGCAACAGTGCGGGGACAAGAATAATCGCTTGATGGCATCTGATGTGTTGTGTCCCTACAGCTTGAAATTATTCAGTTTTCCAGGTTCAAGACTTATGCGAGCTGATTCGTTCAACTCCTTTTACTTTTCTTGGATGAGCGCTTGCCCTTTGCCTTAGTCGTTTGCGCTGTGAGTTTCGGAATTGTAGCCCAACAGGTTTCGATAAATTCATCGCTCCAGCTAAACCGTTGAAAGGTTCCCTGTCCAGTTTTACGATCGATCCAAACAGGCAGACTAATCAGGCCGCGATTGTCTTTGGCCAACCAGCGAATAGAGCCGTCGCATTGCTACAGATAGCGATCGACACTGTAGCGCTGCATGGGGGAGCCCCGCGACGCAGTCGAATATCCTAATCAGCCCTTCGACTGCAATAGATAAGGGTTGCGTTGGGCTACGCTGAAGCTAGCCCAACTTACACATTGAAAACTGACAGACCAGTCGTACCTGACGGCAGAAATAGGCTCACTACTTAGAATATTGGGAAGATCGATCTGCCTTAGTTTTGAATTCTCAATTTTACATTTTGAATTCCGCGTAGCAGTATTAGTGCCGTCAAGCAGTTGATACTGCTAGTGAGGCTTTTCCTCCGGCAGCATACACTTATCAGAGTCACAGCCGGCTGGCCCTGCCTCAATTAGTTCGCCTCTGTCATAGCGGGACAGCGCCGCGTGGAAGTCTTCGGTCTCCCGCCGCGCGTTTACCTGGGCCACCATAGCGTCATAGGTCGCTTTATCGATCGGTTCAAAGGGCAGGCGAGGAAAGGTTTGCAAATTGTCAAACCGGGCCAGCAGGGCCGCAGAAATATAGCCTTCATCATTAGCGATCGCGCTATAAATTCGCGCCGCTAGCGGTTCAATTTCCATCTCCCGCAGCTCAACGGTAGCTGAGGTATTGTGGGCGGTGTAGTGTTGCTGCACCTGCATATAGAAGTCGAACTGAGCCAGGGCCGAAAACTTTTCAATCGCGATCGCATCCGCTCCGGGCAGATTTGCCCAGCACACTTCCACCGGTAGCTCCACCAGCCACTCGGTGCAGCGCGGATCAAAGGGATCGCTGAGCAGATTGCCGTTTTCATCCTTGTCCGACTGGGAGGGCACCACGGTATAGCCATAGTCGATGCAGGCCATGGCAACTGGATCGTTTTTACGGAAGGTAATGCGACGGATAAACCGCTGGGACTTGGGCGGGTGCCAGCCGGGAGAAGCGCCCGTTAGCAGTGATTTGGTTCCCGCTGGCTGTACCGTTGTGCAGCGATTGGGTTTGACCAATCCGTGGCGATCGCAGTAGTCCCACACTACCCGGTGAACCGTTTCTTTCCAGCGGCTGAGGTAGGCTTCCTCTTGCTGTTTGAATTCAATCCCCTGCAGGGTATCTGGGCGACCGGCAGTCCACCAGTTTAGCCACTCCACGCCAAAGGCTTTAACAAAGAAGTCGAACAGTCCGGTAAACGACACGCCAACGATGGGATCTTCCAATCGTGACTTTTGATATCGGGCCTCCACAAATTGGTGATTTAGCAGGATAGCTACTGCCAACGCCCCTGCGGTGAAAGCGTCCTCCTGCTCTTGCAAATTCTGTGGATCAATTTGGTTTAAGTGAATCTCCGCCAGATTGCAGTGAAAGTTTTCTCCAAGGATTTCACCACATGGATTTAAACCATAGCGACCCGGTGCCCCTGCCCGACGCTCGGCTTCTCCGGCCCATTGAATCGCCCCTTCCCCAGAGTAAAACTGCTTGCGTACCGCGTTGGTGCAGTCTTCTAAAGTCGGTTTGCGGTGAAAGACGCGGGTATGGTTTGCCATACGCAGGGCATCACGGGTAGGATCGATGCGCCAGTTGCCCTCAGCATCTTGCTGCCACAGGTTGTCCTTAGCATTTACCGCCAGTTCATCGTCACTGTCGAACTGACGCATCCCCGCGCTACGCCGGATATTGCCGGCAACGACGCAGGCGGCCGCTTCATCAATTAATAAACAACACTCCACCGAATTCAACTGTCGTCCGATCGCCTGGTTTAAGATATTGGCGCAGCGCTCATAGAGCGTCGGCAGCTTTACCGGATTTGCCACGCCGCCAAAGCCGCTGAGTTTCTCGCCGGCGGGGCGCACATCGCTGAGGTCAACGGTGACGCTCACGGGGCCACTAAAGCGCTCGTCGCTGGAGAGTTCCAAAATAGTCTGATACGACTTGACCCAACCCTTACGGCTATCTCCAACTAAAACTTTGACCGTATTGCCCTCAATTTCGACGTCGGTTAGCTCTCGCCGCTGACCTTTGGGCGTGGTGCCAACCTGTCCGCCGAGGGTAACGTGCAGCGTGTTACGAGGCTGGGGTAACTGGTTGATATATTTCGGCTCTAGCACCGCGCCAGTGCCGCAACCCATCATTGCTAGGTCCATCATCAAACCGAAGGCACTCCAGTCCACAACGTTGGTGCTGGTGCAGTTGTAGGCACCGGAGAAGTTTTCAGGCTTTTTGCTCCAGTCTGTCCCGCCGACCCATAGCCAACGACCGGAGGGTAAGGCTTTCACTTCCGTCATCATGCGCTTAATTAGGGCAGCTTCGTCGGCGTTGAGGTTGCCCAGTTCAATCAGGCCGCCCAGAGTGCGATCGCACACTTGCTGCCAGCTTTCCCGACCGGGGCCAGCTTCGCCTCGACGGCTATAGGTGCGATAAAACACGGGATAGGCGGTGGGCGCAGAGGTTGG
>JBCDFX010000519.1:0-3109 GCA_039177155.1 Cyanobacteria bacterium P01_H01_bin.119 | reverse complement strand
GTGTGCAATATGTCCATTGAAGGGGGAGCTCGCTGCGGCTATATAAACCCAGATTCGGTGACGTTTAGCTATCTAAAGGGGCGGGAGTTTGCGCCCCAGGGAGCCGATTGGGATCGAGCCATCGACTGGTGGAGCCAGATTCGCAGCGACGACGATGCTGAATACGACGATGTCGTCGTGTTTGACGCAGCGGATATTTCCCCGACAATCACCTGGGGAATTACTCCCGGTCAGGGTATAGGGGTCGATGAAGCGGTGCCGCTGCTCGATGATATGCCGGAGGCGGAGCGACCCATTGCAGAAGAGGCTTACCGCTATATGGATCTGCAGCCGGGCAGACCGATTCAGGGGACGCCGGTGGATGTGTGCTTTATCGGCAGCTGCACAAATGGTCGCATTAGCGATCTACGAGAAGCGGCAAAATTTGCCCAGGGGCACCGAGTCGCGGCGGGCGTCAAAGCTTTTGTGGTGCCCGGTTCAGAGCAGGTAAAGCAGCAGGCTGAAGCGGAGGGGTTAGATCAAGTTTTTGAAGCGGCTGGGTTTGAGTGGCGGGAGCCGGGCTGCTCTATGTGCTTGGCCATGAACCCAGACAAGCTACAGGGACGGCAGATTAGCGCATCGTCGTCGAACCGTAACTTTAAGGGACGGCAGGGCTCGTCTTCTGGCCGAACGCTGCTAATGAGTCCGGCTATGGTGGTATCGGCGGCGGTAAATGGTCAGGTAACCGATGTGCGATCGCTGATCAAATATCCCGTTAAGGTCTGATTCAAAGCCGGGGCCAAAGCCGCTATCATGGTGCCGAAATCCGGTTTTGGATGCCGATTAATGGTGAGACCCCGATGGAAAACTGGGCTGAATCTTGCAGGCTGGCTGCTGGTCAGTTTGCTGCTTAAGGGCAGCAACACGCCGCCTTTGCGAACGTTGGCGCTAGGCAATTTGCCTATTGTGCCCCAGTGGGCATCGCCGTGGATGGCTCAGCTTTCGGCCCCAGATACGATCGCGGCTGACATCCTTCAGGGCTCAATTAACGGCCTGTCAGCGGCGGGGCTGCCTGCGATGGCTCAAGGCGTGGCGGTGCTGGCCGGTGGCTCAACGGTGGCACAGCACCAGGGAGCCGTGCCCCTGCCAGCCGCCTCTCTGACCAAATTGGCGGTGACCCTAGCGGCGCTGCAAACCTGGGAAGCCTCCCATCAGTTTGAGACCCTAGTCGGCGTGACCGGACCAGTGGAGAACGGTATCGTGCGCGGTGATTTGGTGGTGCGCGCTAGCCAAGACCCGTTTTTTGTGTGGGAAGAAGCGATCGCTTTGGCCAACGCGCTCCAGCAGGCTGGCATTCAGCAGGTAGAGGGGAATTTGATTATTCTGGGCGATTTTGCCATGAACTTTAGCGGCAGCCCCAGGGAATCCGCAGCGCTGCTGAAGCAGGGCATGGACGGGGCCCAGTGGCCGGCTGAGGCAAATCAGCAGTACAGCACCCTCTTGCCCGGTACCCCTGTCCCCCAGCTTAAGATTAATGGCGGGGTGCAGGTGCTGCCCCTAAGCGCTGAGACAGACCTGGGGCCAACCTGGGTGGTCAGCCATCGGTCGCTGCCCGTGGCCGCGCTGCTTAAGGCAATGAATATTTACAGCAACAACGCCATGGCCGATCGCATGGCCCAAGCGGTGGGCGGCCCCAGCGCCGTGGTGGATCAGGTGATTGCCGCAACAGGGCTGCCGGCTGGAGAGATTCGCCTAATTAACGGGTCAGGCTTGGGAGAAGGCAATCAGATTTCCCCCCGAGGCGTGGTGGCGATTATGGTGGCAATGCAGCGATCGCTTCAGAGTACGGATTACACTGTGGCGGATTTGATGCCCGTGATTGGCCGAGAAACTGGGACTCTAAGAGGCCGCAATCTGCCTCTGGGGTCAGCGATGAAAACGGGCAGCTTAAACACCGTGAGTTCCTTAGCCGGGGTGTTTGCCACCCGCGATCGCGGCCTAGTGTGGTTTGCCATTTTAAACCGGGGCCAAAATTTAGACGGGTTGCGGGTGCGCCAGGATCAGCTGATCAACGCCCTGGTGCAGCACTGGGGTGCGGCGGAGAGCCTACCCGCTCACCTGCGGCCAACCATTAATTTTGCCCAAGATCCCTACCGACTCGGCGATCCGGCCCGCAATCAAATTTTGAATCAAAATTGACCTTATTTAGCGCGATCGCCAGGAGATTTCACCTTAATGAGCAAGCTTGTTATTCGCTTAGTGTTGGCCCTAGTGTTTGCTCTATTTGGTCTAATTTCCTACCTCGGCAGCACTGCGGAGAATCCGGTTACTGGAGAAACCCAGCGGGTGCAGCTTTCCTACGAGCAAGAAGTGATTTTGGGACAGCAGGGGGCCAGCGAAGTCGCCAATCAGTTTGGCGGATTTTACCCCGACGATCAGCTCCAAGCCTATATCGATGCAGTGGGTCAACAGGTGGTGCAGCAGTCAACTGCTAGTCAACTGCCCTACCCTTACGAGTTTCATCTCCTGGGCGATGCTGAGACGGTTAACGCTTTTGCCCTGCCCGGCGGCCAAATTTTTATTACCCTGGCGCTGCTAGCCCGCCTCAATGCAGAGGCCCAGCTCGCTGGGGTGCTCGGCCATGAAGTGGCTCACGTGGTGGCCCGGCACGGGGCTGAGCAAATTGCCCGACAGCAGTTTGGGGCACTGCTGGTGCAGGCTTTTGGTATTGCCGCTAGCGATAATCCCGATCAGGGTCAGCAGGCGGCGATGATTGCCCAAGTGGTCAATCAGCTGGTAAATCTCAGCTACGGACGAGAAGATGAGCTAGAGAGCGATCGCTTAGGGTTTGAATTTATGGTGGACGCCGGCTACGATCCTCAGGGCATTGTGGAACTGATGGCGATTCTTAACGCGGCCCAGCCCGATGGCCAGCCGCCAGAGTTTTTAAGCTCACACCCCAATCCGGCCAATCGAATTGAGCGGCTCCAGGCATTGATTGTTCAAATCTTTCCCGACGGTGTACCGCCCCAGCTAGCCATGGGAGAATCCGACTTTATTCAAATTGTTCAGCCTCGCCTACCGTCGGCTTTGGAGGGTGCCCAATGAATTACGTTCTGCTGTATTGGAT
>JBCDFX010000518.1:0-3126 GCA_039177155.1 Cyanobacteria bacterium P01_H01_bin.119 | reverse complement strand
GGCCAAAGTTGGGAGTGGCGCGATCGCTGAGGTCACAGTAGGTTGATAAACAGCGAATTCTTTTTGAGTACTGTATTTGGCTATGGCCCTGCCTCCAATTGATCAGTGGTTTGCCCAGCAGGGCTGGCAACCTTTGCCCTTTCAACGGGCAACCTGGGAGGCTTACCTGGCCGGCCAAAGCGGGCTGATTCAGGTGCCCACCGGATCGGGCAAAACCTACGCCGCCATTATGGGGCCGCTGGCGGAGATGCTTGAGCCTTTGAGCCCAGATTACTCAAATCCAGGCGACAGCAATCCCGCTAAAAAACGCTCTAAGACATCGCAAAAGTCTGGTGAACATCAGGCTCAGCCCAATCAACCGCTCGCCAAAGGACTTAAGCTGCTCTACATTACGCCGCTGCGGGCGCTCTCGCGAGATATTGAGCAGTCTATCAAGCGCCCAATCGACGAGATGACATGGCCGATTACGGTCGAGTCGCGCACGGGAGATACCCCCTCCTCTCGCAAAACCCGGCAGATGAAAGCGATGCCGGACATCTTAATCACCACCCCAGAGTCCTTGGCCGTTATGCTCTCCTACAAAGGGGCTCAGAAGCGATTTGGCACCCTGCGCTGCGTCATTCTAGACGAGTGGCACGAATTGATCAGTTCCAAACGGGGCACCCAAAGCGAGCTTTGTTTGGCTCATCTGCGATCGCTCCAGCCTGCCCTACGCACTTGGGCCGTCTCAGCAACCTTGGGCAATCTGCAAGAAGCCGCCCAGGCTGCAGTTGGGCTTGGAATCGATCCAGTAATTATTCAATCCAACCTAAGGCGAGAAACGGTAATCCACAGCGTTTTGCCAGAGTCCGTAGACAGTTTTCCCTGGGGCGGTCATTTGGGGCTGCGGATGTTTGAAACCCTGATTGACGCCCTCGATATTGCCAAATCAACCCTGATTTTTACCAACACTCGCGCCCAGGCCGAGCGATGGTTTCAGGCCTTAGACTTTGCGCTGCCCCAGTATGGCGGCAAAATAGCTCTGCACCACGGCTCCATCGACAAGGCTGAGCGAGAAGCCATCGAAGCCGGAGTAAAAACCGGAACGATTAAGTGGGTAGTGTGCACCTCTTCCCTAGATTTAGGGGTGGACTTCCAGCCGGTAGAGCGGGTGGTGCAAATCGGCAGCGCCAAAAATCTGGCCCGGCTGCTGCAGCGGGCGGGGCGCTCAGCCCACGTTCCCGAAGGCACCTCAGAGGTGTTTTTTCTGCCCACCAACGCTTTGGAACTGCTGGAAATTTCTGCCTTTCGCAAGGGACTGGCGGCAGGGGCGATTGAGTCTCGGCGTCCCCAAACCAAGCCCTACGATGTCTTGATTCAGCATTTGGTGACCCTAGGCTGTGGCGACGGATTCAGCGCTGAGTCTGCGCTAAAGACTCTGCGCCAGACGGTGGCGTATCAAGGGTTAAACGACAGCGAATTTGCCTGGATTTTGGACTTTCTGCAGCACGGCGGCAAGTGTCTTAAAGCCTACCCTCGCTATAAAAAGCTGGTATTGGAGGGCGATCGCTACCGGGTTAGCGACACCAAGCTTGTCCGCATGCACCGCATGGGCATCGGCACCATCACCAGCAATCAGGCCGTGTATTTGCAGTACACCAACCGCCAAAAAATCGGCACCGTCGAAGAAAGCTTTGTCTCTCGCCTAAAAAAAGGCGACGTCTTTTTCTTCGCTGGCCGCCAGCTTGAATTTTTTATGATGAAAGATATGGTGGTGTACGTCAAAAACACCAAGCGCAAATCCACCGTTACCCCCACCTGGGGCGGCGGCAACTTAACGATTTCAGATACCCTTAGCGCCCATCTACGCCAAGAAGTTGAACACGCCCGCCAGGCTCAGCCGGCCAGTGCAGATATTGCCAATCCAGATATTGCCGGTGCAGACGTTACCGGCGTAGAAATTAACTGCCTAGAGCCAATTCTCGCTACCCAGCAGCGGCTATCCCATCTGCCAAGAGCGGACGAACTGTTAATTGAAACCTGCCGAACCCGAGAAGGGCAGCACCTATACGTTTTCCCCTTTGAGGGGCGATTTGTTCACGAAGGGCTGGGATACCTGTGGGCCTATCGTTTTGCGCATCAGCAGCGGGCTACGCTGACCATCTCCGTCAACGACTACGGCTTTGAGATTTTGGCCCCCAAAGATTATCCCTTTGCCGATCTTTTCTCCCAGCAGTTTTTTAGCCCAGACAATCTAGAAATCGATATCAAAGCCAGTCTTAACCTCTCAGAACTAACTCAGCGGAAGTTTCGCGGCGTCGCTCAAATTTCAGGGCTGGTCTTCAAGGGCTATCCGTCAGCTCAAAAAACAGCCAGCCAGCTGCAAATCAGCGCGTCTCTGATTTATGAAGTCTTTACCAAATACGAGCCAGAGAATTTACTCCTCCAGCAGGCCGAGCGCGAAGTCCTGCAAGATCAGCTCGAAGCCCATCGCCTGGCCCAAACCCTCAATCGCCTCAAAACGCTCAGCGTCCTATGGAAAAAAACGCCCCGTCCCTCCCCCTTAGCCTTTCCCCTGCTGGTTGAGCGGCTCAATACGCGCCTGTCGAATGAAACCCTAATGGAGCGAATTCAGCGGATGAAGCAGCAGTGGGCCAAAAAATAGGCACGGCCATTAAGCAACTGTCCTAAGCAGATATATGGCACTGGTCTAATTGCTTACAGCACTGATCATCACCGGGATGCCGATATCAAGCTTTGAATCCGGTTTAAATAAAGAGCGCTAAGTCAACTACCTTGAGCTCTAGCAACCCTTCCAGTAGAACAGGTTGGCGATCGCCCCAGCATTAAAGGATTTGCAGACTACCGCTGAGCGCGGTCAGCGCGGAATCAACCAGCGGTGCACCGTCATCAGTTGCCGCGATCGCAATTAAAAAAATATTTTGTTCTGCCTGCTTTGCCAGCACCCGTCCTTGCACAGGCTGTGTACTGCCACCCACGCTTAGCCGCCCTGCCCAGGCAATCTGCACCCCGCCATCGGGAATCGCGTCAAATCCTGTGGTTTGAAAGCCTTCTCCCTGGGCAAATGTGGTTTTTTCCGCTTGGGCTAAAGCCGCATCGGTCAGGGCCACTTCAGCGTCATCTGTG
>JBCDFX010000517.1:0-3131 GCA_039177155.1 Cyanobacteria bacterium P01_H01_bin.119 | reverse complement strand
CGCAATCTCCGCTCTGAGGAACTGGCGGCGCAGCTTCAAGATATGCAGCTCTAGCCAGATCACTGATCGCGCCGTTTTGTCCTAACCTAGCTGGCAACTGCTATATTGCCCCAGTCTTATTGCCTTCAATTGCACTGCCCCCAATTCTATTGCTTATGGTTGACTCTTCGGGCTCTTCTGCTCGTCCGACGCCTAGTTCGTCGCTGCCCTCTCCCCAAGCCCTGCGGATGAGGCCCCATATCTGTATTTTGGGAGGCGGATTTGGTGGTTTGTACACCGCTGTCTATGCTCAGAAATACAGGGCGCTTCGGGGCGATCGCTGCCGAATTACTCTGGTAGAGCCGCGATCGCGCTTTGTTTTTTCTCCCCTGCTCTATGAGCTGCTAAGCGATGAGTTTGCCCCTTGGCAGGTGATTCCCGCCTATGACGTCATCTTGAAAGAGACCGCTGTCGAACGGCGGCAAGATAGCGCTAGAGATATCGATCTAAAGCACCGACAGGTCACCCTAACATCGGGCGATACCCTACACTACGACTATCTAGTGGTGGCGCTGGGCAGTCAGCCACGTATGCCGCCGATTCCAGGGCTGCGGGAACACGCCTTTAATTTCCGCAGTTTTGAGGATGCCCAAGGGATACAGCAGCGCCTCAATGCCGTCCGCAGTTGCGGCCGAAACTTTAATGAGTCGCCGATTTCTGTGGCGATTATTGGAGCTGGGCCAAGCGGCGTGGAGCTGGCCTGCAAAATTGGCGATTTGCTGGGGGACACGGGTCGGATTGTGCTGATTGAGCGAGGCAGCGAGCTGCTAAAACCGTTTACGTCCGCTGCTCGGCGGGTGGCCTATAAGGCGCTGAACAAGCGTCGGGTAGAGCTGCTGTTTGAGTGCTCCGCCGCTGACATTCAGGCCGATCGTATCCGCATTGATACCGCCAGCGGCGATCGCTGGATGGACACCGATCTGGTGCTGTGGACAGCAGGGGCGGCTCCTATGGACTGGCCGGGGACTGATCCGGTGCCCCAAAACGATCGCCGTCAGTGCCGTATCCGACCCACGCTGCAGCTGCCCGGACACCCAGAAGTGCTGGTGCTAGGCGATATGGCCGACGGGCGAGACCATAAGAATAATCCAACGCCCAATACGGCCCAGGTCGCCTATCAAAGCGCCGATCGGGCAGCGGCAAATCTTAATGCTTTGCTTACTCGCCAGTCCCTAAAACCGTTTCACTACAGCCACTTGGGAGATATGCTGACCTTGGGCATTGGGGATGCCCTGGTGGACAGCAGCATGGGATTTACCCTGGACGGCTCTTTGGCGGCTCTAGCTCGTCGGGTAGTGTACACCTATCGCTTGCCCACCTGGCACCATCGCCTGAAAGTTGCTCGCTACGAGCTGGGTCGGTGGTTGCGGCGGCAATTTGGGGGAACACTAAAGGAGCGCGATCGCCGTCACTCCTTGCCCCCCTCATGTTGAAACCTCTTCAATCTGCTCTTGGCTCTCGCTATGGCCTGGATTTGCGCTCCCTGGCGCTGCTGCGCATCGGGCTAGCGCTAATTATTTTGACGGACTTATTTAGGCGCAGCGGCGATCTTACCGCCCACTACAGCGACGCAGGGGTTTTGCCACGATCGCTCCTTACCCAGGAATATCTCACTGGCGGCTACTGGTCGCTCCACGCTCTCAGCGGCAGCCCCCTATTTCAGGGGCTGCTGTTTGTGGCGGCGGCGATCGCGGCGGTTTTTATGCTGGTGGGTCACAAAACCCGTGTTGCAACTATCGTGTCCTGGGCGCTGCTGATTTCACTGCACAATCGCAACCCGGCCTTAATTTTTGCGGCAGATGATGTCCTGCGGGCCGTAATGTTTTGGGCGATGTGGTTGCCCTTAGGAGCCCGTTTTTCCTTAGATTCGGCCTTTAATCCGCGATCGCTCAACTTACCCCAGCGTGTTTTTTCGGCGGCTACCCTGGCGCTGATGGTGCAGCAGTGCAGCATCTATATTTTTTCTGCCTTGTTCAAAACTTCTAGCCCGATCTGGTGGCCCGACGGCTCGGCGGTGTACTACTCCCTAAGCTTCGATCAATACGTCACCCCCATTGGCCGGCTGTTTCTCAATGCGCCTCCGGTGATGACCCTGTTTAACCACGCCACTTTGGTGCTGGAGTGGCTGGGGCCGCTGCTGATTTTTGTGCCGTTTCGCACCAGCTTTTTCCGTACCCTGGCGGTGGTGATGTTTGTTGGGCTGCATCTGGGCTTTGGGCTGACTCTAAATTTGGGTGTTTTTCCATTCCTCAGCGCCTTTACTTGGCTGGCCTTTATCCCCACTGACACTTGGCAGCGGTGGACAAAGCGGGCGTTTAAAGCGCCTCAACGAGGGCTGACGATTTACTACGACGCCGACTGCGGCTTTTGCAAAAAGGTTGTCTGCCTGCTGCGCACCCTGCTGGTGCTGCCCGACAAGCCTGCTTTTACGGCCCAGAGTGACGATTCTATCTGCGCCGATATGGAGGCACAAAACTCCTGGGTCGTGGTGGACTGGCAGGGCCAGCGCCATTTCAAATTTGAGGCGATCGCCTACGTCGTGAGTCTCTCTCCTGTTTTTCGTGGGCTAGCGCCCGTGCTGCGGTGGGAGCCTGTTATGGCACGGGGCACCCGCATCTATGAGTGGATTGCCAACAATCGCAGGCTAATGGGCCGCTTTACTAAGCCCTTCAAGTTCAAAGACGCTGGCGTCAGAACGCCAATTTGGGCCAACGGCACGGTCGGAATACTGCTGCTGCTGACCCTAGTGTGGAACTTCCGCAGCTTTACCAGCCATCGCAATTTTATTGAGAGCAACCATCCAGCGGTCAGAGCCCTGCGACGGGTGACCAATAGCCGCAGCCTACAGACGCTCAATCCCCTTAGCCGCGCCACCCGGCTAGATCAGTCCTGGAGCATCTTTGCACCGTCTCCTCCCCGCGATGATGGCTGGCACGTGGTCGTTGGAACCCTAGCTGACGGCAGCCAGGTCGATTTGCTGCGCAATGGCAGCCCTGTGAGCTTTGATAAGCCTACCTTAGGCGATCGCAGCCGGGTCTACGGCAATATGCAGTGGCGCACTCTGTATATCAACTTCAATCGGGGCATTGGTG
>JBCDFX010000516.1:0-3135 GCA_039177155.1 Cyanobacteria bacterium P01_H01_bin.119 | reverse complement strand
TGCACATTTGGCTAAGACTGAAAAGTCAATACCTTTAATAAAACGGTCATATCTTCAGTTGCCACAAACGCTATGGTCTGCTCCAGCATCCATAGCTCCAGCAAAAAGCCCAGATTGCCCGCAACGATGCCATGTTCGGGTGAGACGGATAAAAGTCCAACTTCTCCTTGGTAGTAAGCAACCCACACCCCTGGAGAATCGGCAAAGGCGACCTGTAATGCTTTGAACTGCTCCCAAGTAAGGCGCGTGGCTAAAGGTTTGCGCTCGGGTGATGGCTTGAATCATGGCTCTAAGGCTCCAGCACCCAATTTAGTAAGGGGCTAGTACCGCTACGCGGAATTCAAAATGCAGAATTCAAAACTGGGGCAGATAACTTCTCAGCATTCTGAGTCGTGAACATACTTCTGATGTCAGGCCTAAGCACAATAATTTTGAAGCTGTGTTAAAAACTGAATCGGAGCGGCGGGATTTGAACCCACGACCCCCACTACCCCAAAGTGGTGCGCTACCAAGCTGCGCTACGCCCCGTTTTTACGCCCATTTAGCATATCACATCTGTCAGCCTGCGGATTGCTGCTGGCTATTGAAGGGGCATTGATAACGGTGCCTCTGCCGTGGGGATCGGTCACAATAGATTTGTTGGCAGCGGCTAAACCTGCAACAATCAAGATTTTGTAAAGCGGCTAGTCGGCAGGCAACTGCGGGGTAGGCGTGAATTTGTTACATGTGACTTTATCAAATAGGAGTAATTTGTGCGGCTGCTCAAAACCATTGAAGGACTGCGATGCTATTTGGCTCAGCTGCGTCAGGGGCAACCCATTGATGACCCTGATCAGGTTGCGGCGGCTCGATTAACAGTGGGGCTGGTGCCGACGATGGGGGCCCTGCATCCGGGGCATATTAGCATAATTCGACGGGCTAAGGCAGAGAACGACCGGGTCGTGGTGAGTATTTTTGTCCATCCGCTTCAGTTTGGCCCCCGTGAAGATTTAGAGCGCTATCCGCGGCGGCTTGAAGCGGACCGGCAGATTTGTGAGGCAGAAGGGGTAGATGTGGTTTTTGCCCCGGCGGCTGAGGCGCTTTATCCCAGTGAGACCCATAATTCCAGTGAGCCTAATAATCCCAATGGGCTAGAGCCGTTTCAGGTGCTGCCGCCAAAGGCGATGCTGCAGACCCTGTGCGGAGAGTTTCGGCCAGGCCACTTTGAAGGGGTGGCAACGGTAGTCACCAAGCTGCTAAATCTGATTCGCCCCGATCGCGCCTATTTTGGCCGAAAGGATGCTCAGCAGTTGGCGATTTTGCGGCAACTGATAGTCGATTTGAATTTGCCGGGGGAAATTGTTCCCTGCAAAACCGTGCGGGAAGCCGACGGGCTGGCCTATAGTTCACGCAATCAGTATTTGCAGCCCCAGGAGCGGCAGCAGGCAGCGGGGCTTTATCGTAGTTTGCAGGAGGCGGAGGCGCGTTTTAGGCGGGGCGATCGCGATCGCATCGCGTTAATTAATGCGGTCAAAACTTGCTTAGACGCCTATCCGCTGCTGCAGGCTGAATATATAGAGCTGGTGCATCCCCATACGTTGGTACCCCTGGAGCAGGTAGACACAGCGGGGCTGCTGGCGATCGCGGTTCAGGTGGGCCATACGCGCTTGATAGATAACTGTCTGCTGCGATCGCGGCAGCCGATTGTAGCCATTGACGGGCCGGCAGGAGCGGGCAAATCGACCGTGGCCCGGCTGGTGGCGGAAGATTTGGGCCTGCTATATCTCGATACGGGGGCAATGTACCGGGCGGTGACCTGGTATGCACTCCACTGCGAAGTTGAGCCTAAGGATGAAATTGCGGTGGCCGAACTGCTGCCCCACTGCCATATTCATCTGGCCTATGAACCGGCGGCCCAAACAACCCCAGCAACACCCGCGCTGATCACCCGGGTCTGGGTCAATGAGCAAGAAGTGACTGAGGCTATTCGAGGGGGGGCGGTTACGGCTCAGGTCTCCTATATTGCGGCCCAGGGGACGGTGCGTAAGCGGCTGCTTCAGCAGCAGAAGCAGTACGGCATTGCCGGGGGGGTGGTGATGGAGGGGCGCGATATTGGCACCCATGTATTTCCCGATGCTGAGCTAAAGGTGTTTTTGACCGCTTCGGTGCAGGAGCGAGCGCGGCGACGGCAGCGGGAGCTGGAGGCTCGCCAGCAGCATGCGGTGGATCTGGCGGCGTTAGAGCAATCGATTTATGAGCGCGATCGCTTAGATAGCAGCCGGGCAATCGCGCCCCTGCAACAGGCCAGCGACGCCATTGAGCTAGTGACCGACGATCTTGACATTCCCCAGGTGGTTGCCCAGATTGTTGACCTCTATCGTCAGCAGGTGCAGGGCGAAGAACTGGCCGGGCACTCGTCCTAGGGAGGCTGGGGGTGGTTCAGCTTCAGCGGATTACTTTGGAGCAGGCTCAGTCGGTGGGCACTGACTTGGCCCTAACATCTGCCCAGCACCACTATCTCTGCCGGGTGCTGCGGCTTAGGCCCGGCGATCGCTTTTGGGTAAGCAACGGCGCGGGGCAGCAGTGGCAAGCCCAGCTTGGGCCTAAACCGGCAACGGCCCAAATTTTGCCCAATGATTTGCCCAATCAGGGGCCAGATCAGGCGATAAAGGCGATCGCGCCGCCGATCACCTTAATGGCGGCTCTGCCCAAGGGCAACGGGTTTGATCAGGTGGTGCGGCAGGCGACGGAAATTGGCGTGGGGCAGATGATGCCGGTGATTAGCGATCGCACGCTGCTGCGCCCAAGTGAGCAAAAGCTAAGCCGCTGGCGACGGATTGCAGCGGAGGCGGCGGAGCAGAGTGAGCGGCTAATCGTGCCTGAGATAGCGGAGCCGCTAACCTTTGGTGAGGCGCTGGCGCAGCGACCAAAGGATGAGGCGGGGCTAATCTGCGCGGCCCGCGCGGACGGCAGGCCGCTAAGGCACTATTTAAGCCAGCATGACTGGGAGCGATCGCTGGTGTTAGCGGTGGGGCCGGAGGGAGGCTGGACGCAGAATGAAATTAAGGTAGCGATCGCGGTGGGGTATCAGCCGGTTGGGTTAGGACGGGGGATTTTGCGGGCGGTAACGGCACCGCTGGTGGGGTTGGCGTTGAT
>JBCDFX010000515.1:0-3139 GCA_039177155.1 Cyanobacteria bacterium P01_H01_bin.119 | reverse complement strand
CTGAATAATCTCGGTGTCGGGAACGCGATCGCCGCTGGAGAGATAGTCCAAATCCTGTCGCTGCCGCTGCACGCTCACCATATCGTAGACCTCGGCAGGGGCATAAACGCCGTAGGGCAAGGAGTAGGCCAAACAATCGCCAATCACCCGCACCTCGTTGGTGTTCATATCTAAATAGCGTAACCAGTATAAGCTGCCAAACTGCCCGGCGGTGCCGGCCTGGATGCCGGAGAAGACGCCCCAAAAATACTCGCCCTGTTTTTCGAGCTGGATGTGGTTGTGGCGAAAGATCACCTTCTGAGCCAATTTTTCAGGGGCGATCGCCTGCTTGGGCGTAAAAATTTCTAAGTAAATATTTTTGGGCTGAATCATATCTGCGCCCAGCTCTGGCGCCCAAAAGCCAAAGGTGGTTAGCCTCGTGTCAGG
This sequence comes from Cyanobacteria bacterium P01_H01_bin.119, assembly GCA_039177155.1. Taxonomy (GTDB): domain Bacteria; phylum Cyanobacteriota; class Cyanobacteriia; order Phormidesmidales; family Phormidesmidaceae; genus JBCBZT01. The sequence continues at coordinate 2,713 of JBCDFX010000515.1, read as the reverse complement.
ATCGTAGTGGGCCCCTAGCCGCTGGGCAAGCTGCTGGGCTTTGATAAACACGGGTTGATCTGACTGGTGAATATCCTCGGCCCAGGCCAGCAGGGCTTGGGTCTCAGCCTCAGCCCGCTGAATAGGCTGTTGAACAGGAGATACAGCAGTTACAACCATAAACACTCACTCACTACGCATCGCTACTCACCTTAGCAAGGCTGCCTAAATCTGGAGTGTTACATTGCCAACTTTTTCCGCTGTAAAACTTTCCGCCGTAAAACTATTCTTAAAAATTGCCGCCCTATGCCGTGGATTCCGGTTGCTATTAGTTTTGGGGCCGTCTTTGGGGCCTTAAGCCGTTACTATCTCACCCTGTTTTGGGCGCAAGTCTACGGCAGCACATTTCCCGCTGGCACTTTCTGCGTCAATTTGAGTGGATCTCTAGCGATTGGTTTTTTGTCTGCGCTGGCAAGTCAGTATGGGCTACCAATAATGCTTCAAAAAATGGTCTTGGTTGGGTTTTTAGGCGCCTACACGACGTTTTCTTCCTACATTTTGGAGACGGCTAATTTGGTGCGCGATCGCAGAGTTTTAGTCGCCTTACTCTACTGGTTAGGAAGCCCAATTTTAGGATTATTCGGTGTTGAAATCGGTATCTGGCTTGGAACTCAGCTGATATAAAATAAACCGAAAGCTTTGGTTAGATGGCTTACTGCACCGAGTATCTCTACACGCTACGCGGAATTCAAAATACTCTGCGAGATGAGCACTAGACGCGCAGCGGCTTCTCGTAGAGTAGCTCTACAAAATTCAAGGTTCAAAACTAGGGCAGATGTCGTTGACGCAGAAGTAATATGACCCACGACTCTGACCGAACGGTTCAGCGAATTGCTGTAGAAAGTAAACTTTAAAGTATCAGTCTTTAGCTTTAAATGGCTTAATAGCCCCTATGGCAGCACCAGCGCTAAAAACTAAAAAACCCAGCAGAGGACTGCCAACCCAATACTTTAGACCCACTTCAATCATATTTGATTTAAGCAAACTAGAGGCATCTAATTCGTAGGATGAAAAGGTTGTATATGCCCCCAAAAAACCTGTGGCGATCAATAACCATCCATCAGGGCTAAAGAAGGTCTTGCGACCTGCTAAAGCCGCAATAATGCCCATCAGCCAACAGCCGCTTAAGTTAATAATCATAGTGCTGGCAAAGTCAATGCTGAATCTTTGGGTTAGCCACTGATCAATAAAATATCGACTCAGCGCACCTGCTATAGCCCCTAGAGCGATCGCAATGGGAGCACGAATATTGAGGTTTTCCAGCATTTTTTCAGCCTGCATCCCCTCCAGCATAAATCCACATTGACGCTGTGCGCCCCGCCCGAGAGAAACCGCATTTTTCATAGAACTGAATCGTATCTCCATCGGCCACCAGCATCTGCATATGCAGATCGGCGTAGCGCTGCTTCAGCGCAGTGATGATTTGTTTGCCAATGCCCCGGCCCTGATAATCTGGGTGAACTAATAAATGGGGATAATACACCACCAAAAATCCATCGGAAATGGCGTTGCCAATGCCCACAAGCACCGCTCCATCCCAAGCAGAGATTAGGCTGTGGGAGTTGATTAGCCCCTGATGGAGAGCCTTAGGCTTCTGGGCGGCTGACCAACCGTTGGACTGATAGATGGGCAAAATTTGCTCTAAAGCAATATCTCGCCGTTCGGATAGGGTAATCATGCCGATTGACCCACAGCTTCGTAGTGAATCACCGTCGGTTCAAATTCAATTAAATAGGCTGTAGCCTTAGCTGTCGGCACTTTACCGTGCCCCATGCGGGTAATCATCACGCTTCATCCCAGAGATTTTGCAGCGTATAGGGGCCGCCCTCTACTGCCCAAAACGCGCCGCTAACATAGCGACGGTGGCGATCAAGGGGTGCGATCGCGCCCATTTCTTCATCGCTTAGGGAAACCTCAGCCGCTGCCAGATTTTGCTTGATTCGAGCGGGAGTAACGGATTTTGGAATGGTTGCCGTGCCTCGGTGGATGGCCCAGCTTAAGAGAATTTGGGCAGACGTGACGCCTTTTTTCTCAGCGATCGCGCCAATGGTGGGCTCTTCCAGCAAAATTGGTTCATCGGCGGCTTTGAGGCCGTCGGGGCGATCAGGAGACCCTAGGGGCGAATATCCCGTGAGATAGACATTGTTCGCCTGGCAAAACGCCAACATATCCTTTTGCTGCAAATAAGGATGCAGCTCGATCTGATTCATTTCCGGTTTAACTGTGGCCTGCTCCAGCAGCGACTTAAGCTTTTTGATGCTGAAGTTTGACACCCCAATATGACGACACAGCCCCTCATTGACCAGCGTTTCCATAGCCTGCCAAGTTTGGATTAGGGGCAAGTCTTCTAAGGAAATTAGTTTCTCCGGCGTTAGGGGAAAGCCCTCTCCTTTCTTGAACGCCACCGGCCAATGAATAAGATAGAGATCCAAGTAGTCGAGCTGAAGATTGCTAAGGGTCGTCTGCAGAGCGGGCTGCACATCGGCTGGGGCGTGGCAGTCGTTCCAGAGCTTAGAGGTAACCCAGAGATCTTCGCGCTTGACAATCCCTGCCTCAAAACACTCTGAAAATGCCTTGCCCACTTCTGCTTCATTGCCGTATACATGGGCGCAGTCAATATGGCGGTAGCCCACTTCAATCGCGGTTTTGACCGCTTGATACACATCGCCGGGCT
>JBCDFX010000514.1:0-3158 GCA_039177155.1 Cyanobacteria bacterium P01_H01_bin.119 | reverse complement strand
CGATACCCCCCTAGAAAACCCCTACCGGGCGCTAGATGAAACCGATACCATCTGGACGATGATGCAAAAGCTGATTCCGCCCCGATCGACCCACTACTTTTGGCGGGCAGTGCGCTGGCGGATGATTGAAGGAATGGCGATCGGAACCACTAGCTATTTGGTGTATCTGGTGCTGGTAGCCCTATTTCAAGGGGTGCAGTCCGGGGAGGCTGATGGCGGGCAACTGTGGGGCTATGTGGGCGCAATTGTGGTGCTGTGTCTGGCCCAAATTGGGTTTGGCTACCGGGCCAATATCCAAGCCTATACGTTGACCATAGCCGTGCAAACCCGGCTGCGATTGTTTATCGCTGACTACCTGCGGCGCTTGCCTTTGGGCTTTTTTACTGAACGGGCCACGGGCACCATTGATGCGCTGTTTACCACCAACATCATGTATCTAGAGCCTCACCATATTCTAGAGAGCCTGATTAGCGCTATTGTTACCCCTGCACTTATTTTTGCCGTCATGATGATTTACGACTGGCGACTGGCGCTAGTGTTAGCTTCCAGTGTGCCCTTCGCTATCCTGGCGCTGCGCTACGGAGAGAAGATTTTTGCGCGGGTCTGGCGACTACAGGCGGCGGCGCGGGTGCAGGCCAATGCCCGCATGGTGGAATATATCCAGGGGATTTCAGTGATCCGTGCCTTTAACCTCTCAGGAGATCGGCTGCAGCAGTTTCGAGCTGGCCTGCGTGACTACCGGGAGGCTAGCTTGCACACGGTAACCCAGTTGACCCCGGCGTTGATACTGTTTCAGTCGGTGTTAGAGCTGGGCTTTGCGCTGCTGCTGGTGGTAGGGGCAACCCTGTTTGGCCAGGGCAGCCTCAGCGGCGAAAACTTTCTCTTCTTTATGGTGCTGGGGCTGGCGTTTTACACGCCGCTGATGGCAATGGCCGACATGCTAGAGCTCTATCGGATTATGCAAAACTGCGTCCGCAACCTAAATGAGTTTCTCCAGTCTGATCTGTTGCCTGCTGCTAGCGCTCCTCAACGGCCAGCAGATACCACTATCCGATTTGAAAATGTGAGCTTTAGCTATGACCAGGAAACGGTGCTGGACAATGTCAGTTTAACTATTCCACCCCGGTCAATGACGGCCCTGGTCGGGCCTAGTGGCTCAGGTAAGACCACCATTACCAACCTAATTGCCCGGTTTTGGGATGTGGATCAGGGGACCGTTACCCTGGGCGGTGTGGATGTGCGGCAGCTGCCGACCGATATGCTGCTGTCGCAGATGACCATGGTGTTTCAGGATGTGTATTTGTTTAACGATACGATTTTTGAAAATATTCGCTTTGGCAATCCTAAGGCCACTGAGGCCGAAGTAATGGCGGCAGCCCAGGCTGCCCAGTGCCACGGATTTATTCGCCAGCTTCCTGAGGGTTATCAAACTCTAGTGGGTGAAGGCGGTGCCACCCTCTCCGGCGGTGAAAAGCAGCGTATCTCCATTGCCCGCGCCATGCTGAAAGATGCGCCCATTGTGCTGCTCGATGAAGCCACGGCGTCGGTGGATCCTGAAAATGAGCGGCTGATTCAGCAGGCGATTCATGCCCTTAGCGCTCAAAAAACGCTGATTGTGATTGCCCACCGACTGACGACTATTGCGGCAGCCGATCAAATTTTGGTCCTGGATCAAGGCCAGATTGTTGAGCGTGGAACCCACGATGCCTTAATGGACCAAGGGGGTCTATATCAGCGGCTGTGGGATGTGCGGGTGCAATCCCACGGCTGGAAAATTGCGGCATAGCGGCACAGCTTCGGATAGTTTTGCTGACGGCAAAAGCGATCGCTTTGGGGTAATATCAAGGCCGCTCTACATCTGCCAAAGCAGCGGCCAACTATCCGATTAGAAACTGCGGATTCGCTACTCTGGTTAAGGGCCTATTTAGGGGGCTATTAAGCCTCTGATTGACGGTCTAATCAGTTGTAGAAGGGAATGGGCGCTTTTATGGCAAATCTCCTTAATTCATTTCGCCCATTTGATAGAATCTGTTCGGTATAGTGCGTCCTGTATGCAAACCACAAGTCCAACGCCAGCCACCGCTCGGCCCATTATTTTAGATCGGCTGCCCGATGTCGATTTGCCCAATGAGGAGTGTCCCCGTCGGGCCAAAATGCAGATCGATCTGCTGATGCTAGCGATCGAAGCTTTGGATTTGGGTGGCTCTGAAGCAATGTTGATTACCGCCCGCGACCTGGAGCTGATAGAGGTGGTTAGGGGCCGCGTTGGACTTTGGCTGCTGCGCGGCACCAATCCCCTGCGGCGGGCCAGCCAGCGCCGTCCGCTATCGCTGATCGAAGCCAAAGCGATGGTGATGATTATTTCTCACTTGGCCCGTCGCCTGACCGTTTTGATTCGGCAGTTGCTGCTAGGCTATCAGCGCATTAGTGAGCAGCAGCTTTCGGTGGAACACTACTTTCGACTAGCGGATTATTTAGAGCGCTTTCGCTCCCACTTTCGCGCCCGAATGAATCCGCGCCGCTCGGGGGTGATTGCCTACAGTTCTGACGAAAAACTAGATGAGCTGGCCATCCAACTGTTAACAAAACTGCTCTTTTGCACCGGCACCTATGGCCCTGAGCGACTTTGGAGTAGTTTGTTCGACGGAGACGTGATATGACCATTCAGCGTCGATATATTTTGCCCAACTGCAACCTGACGTTGGAAGGTCTAAGCACCGCTGTGGAGCCGACCTTTGAAGAGGTGATGTCTGTGGTGATGAACGCAGAGTGCAGCTTTCCACTGGCCAAAACGACCCTAAGGGGGGGACGAGAGTTTTTAGATGGGCTGGTTAAAGCCGCCAATAGCTACGGCCAGGGCTTTTTAAGCGGCTTACCGCCGCGTCAAAGAGCGGGCAACGGGCCGTCTTCAGTACAGCTCAAGCCCGGCGAGGATGCCTTTCATCATCTGGTTGTGCAGCCCCATGTTCTGCTAGATGCCAGCGGCAACCCAGTGGTGGCAGAGCAGGCTACCGATAGCGCAGCCAAACCCCCTGTGGATGTCAAGCTGACAACGGTTCAGCTCTTTGACCTGCTTGAAGCGGTCGATCAGCTTATGGCAGATGCGCTAACGCTGCCGGATGTGAGCTTTAGTCTTAAGCCGCTACCTCGACGCTCGG
>JBCDFX010000513.1:0-3182 GCA_039177155.1 Cyanobacteria bacterium P01_H01_bin.119 | reverse complement strand
TACGACTGGCATATTCTTGCCGACGCAGCAGCGCTTCTTTGCCAATAAACTCGCTTTTGTTTGGTTTGACCGCAAAGCCCAGCCCCGCTTCGTAGGGATCGTACTCGGTGTGAATATCGCTGCCCCAGAGCAAAAAGCCTTTTTCTAATCGCAGGGTGTCAAAGGCCCCTAGCCCGGCGGCGATTATGCCGTGGGCCGCTCCGGCCTTCCACAGCATATCCCACAGCTTTAGCCCCGACTCCGTTGGCGCATACAGTTCCCAACCTGCTTCGCCCACGTAGGACACTCGTGAGGCCAGCACCGGAATATTGCCCACCCTCAGGTGCTGGTGGGTAAAAAACTTAAACGCAGATTTTGAGACGTCGGTTTGGGTCAACCCCTGCAGCACAGCTGGGGCCTTTGGTCCCCACAGCCCAACGCAGCAGTAGCGGCTGGAGATATCTGTAATCTGCACTGGAATATGCACTGGGCCGTCGGCGGGCAGATGGGCCCTCATCCAGGCCAGATCATGGCCGTGGACAGAGCCCCCCGTGACGACCCAGTAAGTTTCTGGCCCCAGGCGGCTGACGGTTAGGTCGCACATAATGCCGCCATTGTCATCCAGCATCGCGGTGTAGATGACTTTGCCTACGGGCTTATCGATATCGTTGGCGCAGAGCTGTTGCAGATAAGCCACCGCGCCAGCTCCTGTAACTTCAAACTTGGCAAAGGGGGTAAGGTCAAAGAGAGCAACGCGATCGCGCACCGCTAAGTGCTCTGCGCCTGCAATCGGCGACCAGTTGCGGGCCTCCCAGCCCGTTCGCTCCGGCACCGGATAGGTGTCCAGCAAATCGGCATTGGCTTCAAACCACTGGGGCCGCTCCCACCCGGCGCTAAACACAAACTGCGCCCCCAGGGCCTGCAGTCGTGGATAAAACGGGCTGACCCGCAGCTCCCGCGAGTGGGTCTGCTGATCTAAGGGGTGAAGAATATCGTAGACCTCATCATACTGCTGCGCCCCCGCCTTCAGAACATAGTCTGCCCCCTTGCACACCTCAGGAAAGCGATGCAGATCCAGCTCATGAAGGTCAATTGTCGAGGTTCCAGTGGTCATTAGCTCGGCAACCACTTTGCCGACGCCGCCGCCGTGGGTGACCCACACTGCTTCTGCCACCCAGAATCCACCCACTTTGGCCGACTCGCCAATGACTGAGCCGCTATCTGGGGTAAAAGAAAACATGCCGTTCATTTTGTCGGTTAGTTTAGCCTGGGCCAGGGCCGGAAAGAGCTCGCAGGTAGAGCGCCAAGCCGGAGTAAAGTGCTCTTCGGTAAACGGCTTTACTGAGGGCATAACCGGTGCTTCGGCGTAGGGCAAAATATTGTCCGGATCGACCAGCAGCGGTTCGTGCTGGTAAGAACCAATGCCCCAGGCGTCACCATGCTGGCGGAAATACATAGCGTGATCTTGATGGCGAACCATCGGCAGGGTTACTTCTTCGCTGTAGCCCGCTAGTTCGGCAATTGGGCCTGTTTTTACATACTGATGCTGCACGGGCGTTAGGGGAATCACTTCGCCCACCATGCGACCAATACGTGGCCCCCAAATCCCCGCACATACCAACACCTTTGATGTCTCAATTCGGCCCCGATCGGTGATCACGGCGCTGACCCGGCCGTCCACCACTTCAATATCCAGAACCGTGGTGTGGCCATAAAACGTGGCGGCACCCTCAGCCTGGGCCTCAGTTGCCAAAGCCTCAGCAGCTCGCAGCGCTTTGGCAATACCGTCGCTGGGCACATAGTAAGCGCCTAAAATCTTGCCCTCGTCAATCAGCGGCACTTTTGCTTTGGCTTCTGCCGGGGTAAGCAGACAAGCCTCTTCAAGCCCCCAAGACTTGGCCCAGCCTAGCTTGCGCTGAAGTTCGGCCATGCGGGCTTCGGTGTAGGCCACCTCAAGGCCGCCCACGGCGTAAAAGGCTGGCCCCTCGGCAGTGCTCAACCGGCTATAGAGTTCAACGGTATATTTCGCCAGTTGGGTCATGGTTTTAGACGGGTTGGTCTGAAATACCAGCCCCGGCGCGTGGGAGGTAGAGCCGCCTGTGGCAAATAGCGGCCCTTGCTCAACCACCACAATATTTTTCCAGCCTTGCTTCGCCAGGTGATAGGCCGTGCTGCATCCCACAATACCCGCGCCAATAATGACAACCGCTGCATCCGTTTTCATAGTTGAAAGCCCTAATTTTGCAAGAAGTAATCGGTATTTTGCACAAGTTTTCTATCGGGGCCGGGCATCGCCAAGCCGCGACTCAAAAGATGGCCTAACCCTACGCCACGGCTTTGGCCACGTTTTGCTGAAAGCGGTAGACGGGTTGCTCCAGCGCGGGGGAAAAGCATCCCCCGGTAAATTGAGGGGACTGGCGCCCCACCTGCATCCGCTCAATCATTTCGATATCTTCATCGTTGGTGGCCTGCCATAAATCGATAGGCAGGTGTCGTAGAGCCTGCTTCTCTGGGCCCATGGCCCGATCGCCGACAAAGTAAAACGTCATGCGCTCTGCCGAGAGATCGGGCTGGATTGGATTAACCGTAAATACCAAAAAATAATCTGGATGGACGCCCAGCATCAGGTTCGGAAAGACAGTGATGTACTCTGCCACGGTTTGCTTGCCAATCGCCGCTAGGTCAGGAAAAATCGGCAATGATTGACCCTCAATAGTGCCGCTTTTATAGAGCAAGCTGCCCTGCCCCACGTGCAGATCCCCGATATCAAAGGCGAAGTGATCTTCCATACGGGAGCAGGCGTTTAGGGCAGGGTGTACCCAGCTGAGATGGTAGCTTTCGGAATAGTTTTCCACGGCCAATTTCCAGTTGGCGCTGCACTGCAGGTTGACCCCACGGGGCTCTCGCCGGAGCTGGTCGAGGTCGTATCCTGCCCAGCGATCGCTTACAGGCCGCAGATAGTCTGCCAAGGGCGGTGCATCTCCCGACAGGTTGACAAACACCAGATCGAGCCACTGCTCACAGCGAATCGGTGTTAACCCGTTGCTGTCACGGTCAAACCCGTCGTAGGAGTTTTTGTAGTAGCCGCCAAAATGCGGCGTTTGCTTAAGGGCCCCGTCAAGCTGATAGGTCCAGGAATGATAGGGACAGCGCAAATTGCCCCGGGCGTTGCAGGGTTTATCTACCAGCTGCAATCCCCGGTG
>JBCDFX010000512.1:0-3186 GCA_039177155.1 Cyanobacteria bacterium P01_H01_bin.119 | reverse complement strand
TCTGAAAGGGCTTGATTTGAGACTCTCGGGTTTGCATGGTGAATATCAGGTGAGTAACTGGCGGTGGCTTGAAGTTTGCGGGTAATGGCGACGAAGCAGTTTCTGATAATGCACTAACTTATATCCGTCGATTATCTGGGCAAACTCGCAGGGGAGTTAGATACCTCTGCCGCATCTTTGCTAAGTTCGGCCTCGTCAGGTTCGGGCTCTAAGGCTGAAGCGGCTTGAGCTTCGGCGCGATCGCCCTTGTCGATTTTATCCGTGCGGTTTTCTATCGCTGCATCATAAACCGGCAAATCAAACCAGAACGTTGTTCCAATGCCAACTTCGCTGACTAGGTGGACACGGCTATTGTGCTTATCAATAATGTTTTTAACAATCGACAACCCTAGCCCCGTGCCTTCTAGAGTATGAACTCGGTTTTCAACCCGGAAAAACCGATCAAAGATCGCGGCTTGATCCTCAGCCGCAATGCCGATACCAGTGTCGGCAATCTCGACCCGGATAAAATCCATTCCCTCCGAATTTTGATGGGAGGACGAAAGCTGATAGGCTCTAAGCATCATTTTGCCGCCGGGCTGGGTAAATTTCAGGGAATTCCCCACCAAATTGACAAAAATCTGCAGCAGCAAATCGTAGTTTCCCATTACAGGTGGCAAATCGGCTTCCAGATCGCACACCAGCAGGATCTGTTTTTCCTTGGCATTGAGCTTGTAAGTGCGTAAGGTTTGCTCCATAGGCTGAGCAATATCTACCTCAGTTAGCGCATAGCGACGGTTAGACTCAAGCCGAGATAGATCTAATACGTCGTTAACCAATCGAGTTAAGCGATCGGTTTCATGGTTGGCTGTCTCTAAAAATTCTTGCCGCTCCCGCTCGCTCAAGTCTTCGCCATATTCGTGGAGAGTTTCAATAAACGACTTGATGTTGAACAAGGGCGTTCTCAATTCGTGGGAAACATTGCTGATAAATTGGCTTTTAGCTTCGTTAAGCGCCACCTCTCGGGTAATATCCTGCACCGTAATCGCAATGCCTTTGACATTTTCTCGAGCCTGGTCTCGAACTGTCGCCAGGAGAACCCGAACCGTTCTTGAAATAGGCTCATTTAGAACGATGCGGAATTCCATGCCCTCAGAATCACCCTGGCTAGTTTGGTAGAGGGGTCGCGTTAGCACCGCTCGAACCGCGTTGGGTAAATATTGCAGCACCGTATCCGTTGCCAGGTCTTTACCCTCCCAGCCAAAAATACGGCGGGCAGCGGGGTTCACCAAGACTACCTGCATGTTGGTATCCAGCAAAATTGCCCCGTCTACAATCGTGGAAACTAGGGTCTCTAGCTTAGCCTTTTCGGCGGTGAGCTCTTCTATGTTTTGCTCTTCGTAGCGCTCTAGCCGCTCGGCCATATCGTTGAAGCTGTAAATTAGCTCCCCTAGCTCCCCGCCCAGGGGGAGATTGATTCGCTGCTGAAAGTTGCCTGCTGCAATATTTTTGACGCCGACCAGCAGTTCTTTAATAGGCTGAGTAATTGTAAGCGCGTTGAAGACGGCTCCCAAAATTACCATCACCCAAATGGAGACAAACACCGCCACCGTAACATCGCGAGTGAGATGGGAAGAGGTGACCACCGTCGGATTGGGATTAATCCCCAGCGCCAAAACGCCTAAATATTGCCCTTCATGGTTAAGTGGAACAAAGACATCGGTTACCTGACCGGCGGGTGTTGCATGCTGGCGCACCATGGGCAAATCAGCACTGCGAACATAGTTCTCAGGCAGCTGCATGCGTCGCCGAATGGTCAGAGAATTTTGCACCGCCGCCTCAGAAAAAGGGATGCCAAAAAAGATTTCGCCATTTTCATCGGCATAGAGCATGTAGCGAACGCTAGAGGTGCTTTGATAAAAGCTGTAGGAAAAGCGGGCCAGTTCGGTGCGATCGTTTTCATAAACTAAAGGCGCAACGTTGGCGGCTAAAAGCAGGCCCAAATCTCGGCCAAAGCGAGTGTCGTTGAGTCGTGCGTCTTCCTGAATGCTGTTAACGGCCCAAAATGTCAGACTACTCATTATCAACGAGACCACCAATGTGGCGCACGCCATCAGCCGCGTCTGTAGGGTGAAGTCGCCCCACCAGCGGATGATGATTTCTCGTATATGTCGGAGTAGATTAATCAATGTAGCTTTGAATCTGAACTTATAAAATCTGGACTTGTAAAACGTAGCTGTAACCTATCTACAGTGCAAGTAAAGACAGTTAAGTTTATTTCTATTGTGGCATAAGGCTCCCACCCCTCACCATTCGAAGTAGGTAGATGCCATCAAAACTAAGTTTGACCACTATATGTAAGCTTTGAAGACAGACTGGCAGAGCCACCTTCCTATCACTGTCGCACAAGTCACTGCCGTACTCTGTAGCCAATGTCGCGGCGATAGTAGCTGTGGTCAAACTGAATAAACTCTACGGCCTGATAGGCACGAGCGATCGCAGCTTCAAAATCTTTCCCCAGGGCCGTTACGCCCAGAATACGCCCACCGCTTGCTACTAGCTGGTTTTGATTTGATTGGTTTTGATCTGAGTGGAGAGTAGTTAAGCGGGTACCGCCGTGAAATACCACCGCGCCGGTCTCCTCAGCGGCTGTCAGCCCTGCGATCGCCATGCCTTTGGGATAGGCTTCTGGGTAACCCTCTGCCGCCATGACGACGCAGGCTGCGGCTTCAGGTTTCCAGCTTAGGGGTGGCAGTTCGGCCAGTCGCCCTTGACAACAGGCCAGCAAAAGCTGATCTAGAGGCGTCTCCAATAGGGGCAAGATAACCTGAGTTTCAGGATCGCCAAAACGGCAGTTAAACTCAATCACCTTGGGCTCGCCGCCGGGGGTAATCATCAACCCCGCATAAATTACGCCGCAGTAGGAGATACCACGCTGCTGTAGCGCAGCCAGAATCGGCAGAAGAATTTCGGACTCAATCCGATTAAGCAGTGCGTCGTTGACTACAGGCGTTGGCGCATAGGCTCCCATGCCGCCAGTGTTTGGGCCTGTATCACCCTCGCCAACGGGCTTATGATCCTGGGCGGGCACCAGCAGGCGGAGAGTTTTGCCGTCAGTGACGGCCAGGACAGAGACTTCCTGCCCGGTTAAATATTCCTCAATCACAAGCTGCATCCCCGCCGCCCCAAAAGCGCCCTCAAAGGCTG
>JBCDFX010000511.1:0-3199 GCA_039177155.1 Cyanobacteria bacterium P01_H01_bin.119 | reverse complement strand
GGGATTCGGATTCCCAATCATCCCGTTGCGCTGGCCTTGCTCAATGCTACAGGCGCCCTGGCAACCACCAGCGTCAATCGTTCGGGGCAGCCAGCTTTGATCGCCCAAGCCGATATCGAAGCTCAATTTCCCGAATTGTTGACTTTAGCGCCCGCTGCCCAGGCCAAACTGGGTCAGTCGGCTGAATCTGGCGGGGCATCTGGGACGTCTTTTGAGATATCTTCTGGGATATCTTCTGGGGTGCCTTCTACGGTGGTGAAGTGGCACCGAGAAACCGGCTGGCAAGTACTACGGCAGGGAGCCGTTACGATTGAGCCTGATTAGAGCAGTCGTTAGACCGGTTAGGGCAAGATTTTGGAGTGTGTACGAATTTTGTGTTGGTGCGAGCATCCTGCTCGCGTATTGCCAGAATCGACCCAGAAGTGATCCAGATGGTCATACTTAAAAACCAGAACGCTCTCGATTTTGTAGGCTCAGATCTTCATAGATGCTCGGTGCTGTGAACCATCTAGCCAGCACTACAAATCAAGCCACAAAACCATCCGGTGCCGACTTGCCGTGCGGGTGCGCTAGAGTGATATAGCTTTGGTCAGATTGCGCGCTCCACCCAGTGTTGCTGGAGTCGCTGACAGAGAGGCAATCTGACTCGCACCGGCCGAACCTTTCGGCAGGTTGCTAGGGCGCCTAACTCCCTTTTATCGTCAAGGGTTATGGATGCAGACAACGCACAAACGCTGCGGCTGGCTTATCAACAAGCCGTCGAGCTGGCTCAGTACAAAGCCGGGTTTTTGGCGCGGGCGGGTCACGAGCTGCGATCGCCTCTAAATCGTTTAATTAGCCTTAATCAACTGATTCTTAACGATTTGTGCGATAGCCCTGAAGAGCAAAAAAGCTTTATTGCAGAGGGCTACAACGCCGCGCTAGAGCTGCTAGCGCTGATGGATCAAATTATTGCCGTCGCCAAGTTTGAAGTGGGCCGGGCCATTCCCAAACTCGGCAACCGAGATTTAGTCGATAGCCTGCTGGAATTAGAGATGCTAGTTGGCCTACAGGTGCGCGATCGCGGCATGGCTTTATCTGTTAACGCTGCCTATGACGCCATCCCCGTTTGGATTGACCCAACTTGGCTGGCAAAGGCTCTGACCGGGCTGATTGAAGTCGCCGTGGAAGTGGCCCAGGGCGGCAGCATTCGGCTCAATGTTACCGTTCGCGAAGAGCAAGGCAATGTCGAACTGACCCTTGCAGACGATCGCTCGGTTGAAGACTGGGCTGCACTCGTGCAAGATTTACAAACCCTCGATCCTGACCAGCTTCCCGCCGTAGATGAGTCAATCGCCACTGATAAATCGGCTCTGTCCGTCCCCAATCTCCCCAAAGCGGTCCTATCGCCAGCGCTGCGCGTTTACATTGCCCAACAGACCCTAAGGGCAATGGGCATCGCCTGTGACATTGTTTCGGACGCGGTTAGGCCAGATGCTGCTAGATCAGATAAAGCTAATAGCGAGCCTTACCGTATTCGCTGTCTGATTCCAATGCCCCCGGCGCAGCCTTAAACCGCGCCGTGTCTTGTTGTGATTTAGCTTGAGTTATATCCTCATTCCGCGATACCCGGGAGCAATCTGACTAAAGCTATATCTGTAGCTATAGCTATTGCCGAATATTAGCCTCAACCGACTCTCGCACCCATCGAGGCACTTCTAGCTCAGATTGATTAAAGAGCACCATTGTGGTGGTTGGGTTGGTTTCAAATCCGATGCGCTCATAAAACGGCTGCTGATTTGTAGTCATTAAATAAACTCGCTCGGCCCGGTTAACGTGGGGATGGCTGAGCACCGTTTGCACCAGCTTGCGGCCTAGGCCAGCCCCCTGATAGTCGGGGTCAATCACCACATCCCAAATGGTGGCTCGGTAAACGCCATCGGACGTAGCACGGGAAAATCCAACCAAGCGATCGCCGTCCCAGACCGTTACAACAGGCTTGCTGTTGGCAATGGCAGTGGCCAAATCTTCTATCCGGCGATCGCGGGCCCAAAACGCTGTCCGCTGGAATAACTGCTGTAGCTGCTGTAGCGCCACTGCATCAAAAGATTGAGTGAACTGGAACTGAATATGACGGCAATCCATCATGACTCCTTGGTGTTTTAAAACTGAGGTGCTGTAAAACTGGTTTAGTAAGACTTGATGCCAAGGCTCGCTCAGCCTGCTGAGGCTAAAAGCTACTGAACTTTTTGGGGCTTTTTGGAGCGCCACTGTGGATAAAATTCTGCAGTTTATAACCGCGTCTAACTGGATTCAATATCCAGCTCGACTCAGCATCGGCGCACAAGTTCAGCTTCTCTCTGGCTAATTGACTTGGCTAATTGATTTGGCCAATTGCCCTGACAAATTGATTGGATTAACGGGAAGGATGTCAATAAAGTCTGTAACGTAGAAAACAAAATTAAATTTTCTGTTTCCAGATTAATTCTTTTACTCGAAAAGGCAAGCCCTGATGCTCCGATTCTCCGCTAAAGTTGTAAAACGATGACACATAAGCTTACCCCTTTGCCTCATCGAGTTTCCCAACGTCGCCGCTCTAAGTGGCGATCGCTGCTTTTGCTATCCATTGCCCTGTTGTGCAGTCTGTGTGTCGGTACGGGCCTGGCCCAAGCACTAGAACCTGCCGCAGTATCACAGGCTGAGGCTAGTGTGGATGTAGTGACAAACCGGCCAACGGTTGAGCCTTCAGTAGGGATTGCTCAGAGTGAGATTTACCTATCCGGAGCCCTAAAGTCGAGCAGCGCAGCCGGCACAGTCGATATTGTGAGCGAGGAGCATCATTTGGGACAGGAGCTATATTTAGAAAACTGCGCCACTTGCCATATTGGGATCCCGCCAGCGGTGCTGCCTAGCCAAGTTTGGGAAGTTTTGATCAATGATGTCGAGCACTACGGCGTTACCCTAACCCTGCCGTCTCGCTTTGATAGTCAGCTCATCTTAAATTACCTGGTAGCCTATTCCCGTCCCTATTACGACAGCGAGACCCTAGCCTACAATGTGGCGCGATCGCGCTTTTTTCAGGCTTTGCACCCCCGCGTAGACTTTTCAACCCCTGTGAGCATTCAGAGCTGTGGTGTGTGTCATCCCGGCGCCAGCGAATATAACTTTCGTCAGCTTGAGGCCGAATGGGCCGATGCTGAGTAGCGCTATCCGCCCTTGG
>JBCDFX010000510.1:0-3199 GCA_039177155.1 Cyanobacteria bacterium P01_H01_bin.119 | reverse complement strand
GGGACAATCGCGGCATTGGGCAGGGGGGTCTCCAAAAGCTGCACCGGCAAATCCGGATAGTTTGCCAGGGTTTCATCCTGGGCTTTGAGCTGATTTAGCAAATCGGCCACGTAGGCCAGGCGGCGATCGCTCTCTTCTGCCGCCGCCTCGTCAGGGATAAATGCCTGCCCAATCTGCTGCTCTAGCTCCGGGCTGATGCGCGTTACCAGCCAGTCGGCGGCAATGCCCAAAGCAACATACACCCCGACGCTAAGGCCCAGCACAATGCCCAATAGCCGTCCCAACTCCATCAGCGGGTTGGTGCGGGTGACGTTGACCTCTTCTGTAATCTCCTTGGGAACGTATTTCATAGGGGAGCGCTGACGGCTTAGCGAATGGCGGTACCGTAGGCCATCACCTCAATGGCCACCATGCTGTTATTAGAAGACTGCTTGCCGATATTGGCAGACTCAAACCGGACATTGATGATTTGGGTGGCTCCCCACGCGATCGCCTGCTCTTTCAGCCGCAAAATCGCCTCCCGACGACCCCGATCGATCAGGCTCTCGTAGGAGACAATATTGCCCCCCACCAGATTGGCCAATCCGGCAATAAAGCTCTTAAAGAAATCCGATGAAATCACCACACTGCCGACAAACATCTGGGAATCTTGAGCGGCAGGCAAGGGCTGCAGGCGCCCCACCGTCATCATTGGGATATGCAGGGTTGCTTTTTCTCGTTCGCGAATGTCTTTATAGTGGCGACGCTCCAACGCGCCACCGGCGACAAAGCCCAGCACTAGCAGCGCCATTAAGATTAATAGTTCCATAGCGCTCTCCTACTGCACCCGCACTGCTGTACCGTAGGCAAACAGTTCGGCGGCACCCTGGGCCACAGAAGAGGTGGCAAAGCGAATATTAATAATGGCGTTGGCCCCCATCTGAATCGCCTGCCGCGACATCCGATCCATGGCCTCTTTGCGGGCTTCCTGGAGCAGCTCGGTATAGCCCTTAAGCTCACCGCCAACCAGGTTTTTGAATCCGGCGGCAATATCCTTACCCACGTTTTTAGCGCGGACGGTGCTCCCTTGCACCAGGCCGTAGTGCTCCACAATAGTTTTGCCGGGAACCCCTTCTAAGGTGGTTAGCAGCAGGGGATATTGGCCTGAGGACATCTCTTGACTAGTCACGACAGTCATCCTTTACGAGTTGTACAGCAACCGGGCGAACCTTTCGGCCGGTTGCGAGTCAGATTGCTTCTCTGTATCAACAACTCCAGCCACATTGGCCAACCACATTGGCCAGCCACACTGGGTAGCGCGCGCAATCTGACCAAAGCGATAAATCAGCAATTGCCGGGTCACTGACCGATCTGATTCTGCCTAACTTGCCCGTCGCGGTGGTGATGGCGTGACTAAATCTGGAAGAAACGTTGCAATTTGACACAAATCAGTTTCTTTAGATCAGTTCAGCAGAGGCCAACTGCATAATTGGGGATGGATTTGAGACATGCGGCCCGTTCTAAAGGACAGCTTTCTATGGTGGATTATCAAACTGCGCTGCGCTGCGCCCGCTTCAGCCAGGAGGTATATCAAGATTTTGTAGATATCCAGTTTTCTGAGTCGTCTAAGACGGAGATGGCTCTGGTTGAAAGCGGCAAGAGTAGCGGGGTTGATACCCAGGTGGCCCTGCTCTACGACGCCGAACCCAATCTGCTGTTTATTGTGTTTCGGGGCACCGACAAGAGCGTAGACTGGATTACCAATTTAAAGCTACGTCAAAAGATCTATCCCTATGGTGACGAGGACGATACGGAGGTTCGATTCCATCGGGGGTTTATGGATGCCTATTTCTCGGTGCGCGATCGCCTGTTAGATAACATTCGCACCTTTCCAGAGGCCAAGCTGCGCTTTACCGGGCACAGCTTGGGGGGCGCGCTGGCAACCATTGCCGCCCTCGACACCCAGTACAACATTACCCAGCACAACAACCAGAATTTAGAGAGCTATAGCTACGGCTCGCCCCGGGTAGGCAATGCTGCTTTTATGGAATCCTTTCAGCAGCGGGTACCCCAAAATCACCGATTCGTTTACGGCTGGGATTTGATTACGCAGGTACCTCGCATTTGGCAAGGCTATCGCCATGTGGAGAGGGAATATTCCCTTGGGCCGTGGTTTAGCTGGAATATCTTGAGCCGTGCCCTAAAGGATCACCAGATTGATAACTATATCAGCGCCCTCGAAGCGGCGTTAGGTCAATAAGTCAAACAGGGTGTCATCCAGTTCGTACCCCAACATCTGGGGCATCAGCTTGAGCTTGCTGCGGCCCTCAAACTGGGTCTCGCTCATCCACCGGGCGATCGCAAAAATTTTACCCATCACAAAAATCTCCAGGGCTTCGGGGTTGTAGCGGATCCCTTCCCTGGGGCTGAACTGGTGGGGAACCAGCATAGCAGCGTAGCGGCCTAGCTCCCCGGCCTCCCAATCTAAAAATAGGGGCAGCCAGGGATATTGGGCATCAAGCCGAATAAACCACAGACGAATCTCTGGAATTTCGGTCAGCTCGCGAGGATCGCTTGGTTCGCGGGGATAGTCGATATCAAAGTGAATAGTGAATTCTGGGCTGGCAATCTTGGGATCTTTGGCCAGCGGCGCTAAGACGGCCTCAGCCGGAGATAAACTAAGGGTCTGGAAGCTAGCGGGGGTCAAGCAAATCGGGGTGGACATGGAAGCGTGCCGTGGGGAACCGTCACTCCTATTTTCACCCGATTCTGAACCCAAAAGTCGGCATTTGGACGGTAATAGCGTTTAACATGCGCCCTGTCGAGTCAGCAAAACTTGGACCGTCTTAAACACCAGCTTTAGATCGTGCAGCGGTGACCAGAGGCGCTGATACTCTAAATCGAGATGCACAATCGCTTCAAAGTCTTTGACCTGAGATCGCCCATTAACCTGCCACTGCCCCGTCATCCCTGGCTTAACGGCTAGGCGCTGCCAGTGATGAACCGCGTACAAGGCAACTTCATCTGCCGTAGGCGGGCGGGTGCCCACCAGGCTCATTTCTCCCCTAAGCACATTCCAAAACTGGGGAAACTCATCCAGGCTGGTTTTTCGTAAAAACCTCCCAACCCGGGTGATACGGGGGTCGTTCTCATTTTTGAAAATCAACCCCTGGGCATGATTTTTGACCTTGTGTTTAAGGTCGTCGGCAGAGCGCACCAT
>JBCDFX010000509.1:0-3201 GCA_039177155.1 Cyanobacteria bacterium P01_H01_bin.119 | reverse complement strand
TCAATTCGCACAGTTTATGATTATATCCTGTTCAGCAAGCACTAAATCTTTGAGTGATAGGATTTCCGTACATTACAACATCAGCTTACGACCTCACGTAGACTAACTCTATGCAGACTTAACCCTACCCAAATTATGGATCTCAAAGCGCTGATTCGAGATATTCCCGACTTTCCGCAGCCTGGCATTGTTTTTCGAGATATTACTACTCTGTTGGGCCACGGTGAGGGGCTTCGCTACACAATAGATGCTCTGGCCGAACGCTGCAGCGAGTTTGCTGTCGATGCGATAGTGGGTATTGAGTCACGGGGATTTATCTTTGGAATGCCCCTGGCCTACAAGCTAGGGTTAGGCTTTGTGCCCATTCGCAAACCGGGTAAATTACCTGCTGCAGTCCATGCTGTAGAGTACGACTTAGAATACGGCAAGGACAAAGTCGAAATGCATCAAGATGCCCTCTCAGCCGGAAGCCGGGTATTGGTTATAGATGACTTAATTGCGACGGGCGGTACGGCGGCGGCAACGGCGACCCTAATTGAAAAAGCGAACTGCGCGATCGCGGGTTTCAGCTTTGTGATTGAGCTAAGCGGATTGAATGGCCGGCAAAAACTGCCTCAAGATGTTCCTGTTGTTTCTTTGATAACTTATTAGCTTAAATTTATTAGAGTTAATCTACCGCTTTAGGGGGCGTCATCAATTAAAGCCAGAATGTTTCCGGTATAAGCATTACTGCGCCCACCCCGCATAACAAACTAGGGGCTGAAGCGCCTTCCGCATAAACATTTGACCGCTAAATGATGACAGCCCCTAGGCTTGCTGCCTCTTTTGTTCTCAATCGTTGCTGATACCCATGACTCCTACGCCTCAGCCTGTCGATACGATAAATGCCTCGCTATTTCAGCGCGGGCAGCAGGTGCTCACCAGCGACACGACTCTCTATATTGTCAAGCGAATATTGCAGGCATTGCTGACCTTGCTATTGGCGTCGGCCCTAAGCTTCTTTTTAATTCAGCTTGCTCCGGGAGATTTTTTGGCTCAGCAGCGCCAGAATCCTGAGATCTCGGCGGAGACGCTGCAGCGGTTAGAGGCGCAGTTCGGCCTTGATCGTCCCATTATTGAGCAATATGGACGCTGGCTTTGGCAGATTGTTACCAACTTTAATTTTGGTGAAAGTTTTGCCTATAAGCGGCCCGTTACGGAAATTCTGGTTGAGCGAATTCCCAATACGCTGCTGCTGTCGGCGGCGTCTATTTTTGTGACTTGGGCGATCGCGCTTCCGCTGGGCATTTTGGGAGCAGTTAAGCAAAATAAGCCTACTGATCGATTTTTGCGGGTTTTCAGCTATTTTGGGCAGGGGTTTCCGACTATTATCACTGGGCTTCTGCTGCTGTTTTTGGCTCAGTTAACTACTCCCCTATTTCCGGTAGGAGGCCGCACGAGCATCAACCATGAGCAGCTTAACTGGTTTGGACAAATTCTTGATGTGTTGTGGCATTTGATTTTGCCAACTCTGGCTTTGAGCCTCACCAGCTATGCTGGCCTGCAGCGCATTATGCGGGGACAGCTTTTGGACGTGCTGCGCCAAGACTATATCCAAACGGCCCGCGCCAAGGGGCTGCCTGAAAATCGGGTGGTGTATGTTCATGCGCTGCGAAACGCGGTGAATCCGCTGATTACGCTGTTGGGATTTGAATTTGCAAATTTACTTAGTGGCGCATTTATTACCGAAAACTATTTCAACTGGCCGGGATTGGGGCGGCTGATTTTGCAGGCGGTGCAGTCCCTCGATGTGTATCTGGTGATGGCCAGCTTAATGATGGGGGCGACAATGCTGATTGTCGGCAATTTGCTGGCGGATTTAGCCCTGACCTTTGTTGATCCGCGAATTAAGCTTAGAAGCATCAATTAGCTGATCAAGGTCGTCAGATTTTTCTCTAGATATTTACAGTCGCCAGTCTGATTAAGACAGGGACAGATGCGCCAGCGCTACTCGGTGATGTAATGAAGCTGGCTAAAGTGATAATTTTTGGCCATGAAGAAAGCCCTGGGGCGTCTTTCCTTGTTTCGACTCCCAGGGCTTCTTGTTCGCTCCTCACACCTGAACTAAGAATACGATGTGAGGAAAAGTCAGTGAAAGAGTGTGGGACACTTTTACAATCGTCACCATATTCAAATAAACCCAATGCAGATTCTGCTGGTTGAAGATGATATGCAGTTGTCAATGTCTCTTGCTGAGGCTCTAACTGCTCAACGCTACGAAGTGGATCTTGTTAAAGATGGTGAAACGGCTTGGGAGCGGATCTGTGCATTTGAGTATGCGCTAATTCTGTTGGATGTGACGTTACCGAAATTAGATGGCATCAGACTATGCCAGCGTCTGCGAAATCAGGGTTACCTCACGCCGGTGCTAATGTTGACCGCCCGAGACACCAGCCCTGATAAGGTTATGGGCCTAGATTCAGGGGCCGATGCTTATATGGTGAAGCCTTTTAATCTGCAGGAATTGCTGGCCCAAATCCGGGCGCTGCTGCGGCGAGGACTGTCAGTGACAACTGCAGTGCTGACCTGGGGAGATTTGCAGCTCAATCCCGAAACTTATGAGGTGAATTATGGGCGATCGCCTATTCATCTTACGCCTAAGGAGTTTGCTCTGCTGGAGGCTTTACTGCTCCACGGCCGGCGAGTGCTGAGTCGGGCCGCCATTATTGAGCAAGCTTGGCCCACCCAGGAAGCTCCGGAAGCCGACACTATCAAGAGCTATATTAAAACGCTACGGGCCAAGCTAAAGGCGGCTGGC
The DNA here is from genome assembly GCA_039177155.1 of Cyanobacteria bacterium P01_H01_bin.119. Lineage (GTDB taxonomy): Bacteria > Cyanobacteriota > Cyanobacteriia > Phormidesmidales > Phormidesmidaceae > JBCBZT01. The sequence continues at coordinate 404 of JBCDFX010000509.1, read as the reverse complement.
GCACCCAAAAACCTAATTGAAACCGTGCACGGGGTAGGCTACCGATTAATGCAGCGGGAGTAATAGCTGTTTTTTCATTAGACTTGCTCAAATGTAAGGAAACCCAAACAGTTTCCTCGATTTCTCCACTTTTTTATCCCCAAAATTTTCACCTGACCTCGATAACTTAAGTCTCAACGTTTTAGAAAAGTCGTATTAGGTTGACTGCACAATAGCAAACTTGAAAAAGTATTTACTGATGCAGTTTTAACATAATTTTGACTTTTCGGGTACAGCCACTTGAGCGGTGTCTAAGCAGCCTGTCTATTTAGTCAATTGATGACGGTTAATCAATTGATGACGGAGTTTGGTTAGCGCGGCTCAGCTACCGTTGAGAACGAGGAATATGCCAATGACTGACCATG
>JBCDFX010000508.1:0-3201 GCA_039177155.1 Cyanobacteria bacterium P01_H01_bin.119 | reverse complement strand
GAAATATAAGTCCTTTGGATGGCAGCCAATTTCTGATATAGAGATGGAATTACTGGCCCATGCACCCAAGCCTGAAAATCTTCTTCAAAAAGAGGCTCGTCGTGGAGTGCAATATGCCAAGCCTGAGCATAGTAAACAAGCTTCTGAAGCTTTAAGTTACTGATAAAGGAACCCGTTTCATTTGCCAACCAAATAAAGTAATTCGCTATGTCAAAGCAGGATAGCAATAATATCACCTCCTCGTACACGTCGCTTTAGGGAAAGCAGATGGTTCCCTTGTACTATTCTAAGCTATTGACTAATCACCTGCAAGGGTGTGATCAAACCTTGCGGCAGCTCTTCTTCACCCCCAGTACCATTTCCATACGATAAAGCTCAAGACGCATAACTATTGTTTACACGGAATCCTCCGCCTCTATTCCGTATAACACCCCCTAACAGGGTAGTTAGCCAGAATCAAAGTTGCATATCACTTCCTCTAGGGAGGGTTATCCAAAATATTATCCGCATAACTGCCCAAGTTGGGGCGTTATGCAGAATTCTCTCGGGCTATCTACCCGAATCAGAGTGTTATGCCGAATGAGATCGGAATCACTATTCTCATGGGGGTGTTTAGCCCGATCTTGTTTCGCATAACATCCCTCAGCAGGGTTGCTGAGCCATTGCATCAAAGCAAAACGATTCCCTCAATTTTAGCCCCGGTATAAAAAGTGAGGACTTGAGCGATCGCGGCCTGTGCTACCGTGAAGGCACCTCAAATTGGTGGGTCTAATGGTTGCACAGCCGTCATTTTCGCCAGAGACCGTTACTTACCCAGAGAGTGACGGACAGCCAATGGCAGACAATACTCAGCAGTTTCGGTGGATTGTCACCATCAAAGAAAACTTAGAAATTCTGTTTTCAGAGGACCCAACTGTCTTTGTTGCTGGCGACTTGCTGTGGTACCCGGTCGAGGGCAACAATCGTCTTTGCCAAGCCCCTGATGTCATGGTGGCGGTTGGGCGACCCAAGGGCGATCGCGGCTCTTACCAACAGTGGCGAGAAGAGAATATCGCGCCTCAGGTTGTCTTTGAGATTTTGTCGCCCAGCAACACTGTAGGAGAAATGACTCGCAAGCTGCTGTTTTATCAGCAGTACGGTGTCGAAGAGTATTATCAATATGACCCTGAGCGCAATGAGTTAGTGGGCTCTCAACGCCTTGACCAAACCCTCACAGCCATTCCTGATCTGCAGGGCTGGGTAAGTCCTCGGCTGGGGGTTCGATTTGAACTCACCTCAGATACCCTAAATCTCTATGGGCCAAACGGCGATCGCTTTCTTACATCAGTAGAGCTAGCTCAGCAGCGTAATCAGGCCCAGCAGCAGGCTGAGGCCCAGCGACAGCGAGCCGATAGACTAGCGGCTCGTCTGCGAGAGCTGGGCGTTGATCCTGATACGCTGTAGCCGGCGATCGCTTAGCTGACGGTTGCTCTTAGGGCGTGCCATCAGTTGAGAGCAAAACTGAAGCGTAAGCCTTGTCACGCCCGCTTCAACTTATCAGCTAGGGGCTGTAACCCTTACGTTGTAATTAGCTCAACGGCTAACCAGTGAAAGCCTCTAGCAGATGCCAGCATTCTTGGGCGATCGCCCAGTCTTCTTGGGTATGTACCACCAGCACCCGCACGGTAGACTCTGCGGCGGCAATATCTTGATCAACGGGACGGCTTTGATTTTTGGTGGCATCTAGCTGTAGTCCCAAAAACGCTAACCCGGCGCAGGTGGCCGAGCGCACCGGAGCGGCATTTTCACCCACGCCAGCGGTGAAGACCAGGGCGTCTAGACCGTTTAGGCTGGCTAGCATAGCGCCAATGCTGCGTCTTAACCGGTGAATATAAATATCGAAAGCGAGCTGAGCGCGGGAATTGCCGTCGGCGATCGCGCTTTGAATCTGGCGCATATCGCCAGAGACACCGGAAATCCCCTTTAGCCCAGATTCTTTATTCAGCAAGCGATCGAGGGTCTCTACGCTGATATTTTGCGTGCGCAGAATATGGAGCAAAATGCCGGGGTCTACCGAGCCAGAGCGAGTGCCCATCATTAGGCCGTCCAAAGGGGTAAAGCCCATGGTTGTATCAACGCTATGACCGCCGCTGACCGCTGAGAGAGAGCAGCCATTGCCCAAGTGGCAGATGATTAGCCGCAAATCTTGCAGCTCTCGATTTAAAATTTGCGCAGCGCGCTGGGCGCAGTAGCCATGGCTAATGCCGTGAAATCCGTAGCGGCGAATCCCCTGCTCTACCCAGCTATGGGGCAGTGGATACAGGGCAGCGGCCTCAGGTATCTGGCTGTGAAAGGCTGTATCGAATACCGCAACTTGAGGAACGTCGGTGCCCAGCACGGCTTCAACGGCCTCTATACCGGCTAAATTGGCTGGATTATGGCTGGGGGCGAGGGCCGCTAGCTCAGCGATCGCTGCCTTTACCGCCGCCGTCACCACCACACTCTGACGGTAGTGCTGTCCCCCATGGACGACGCGATGTCCTACCGCGTCAATTTGGGTGGGGGTCTCAATGACTTTGGTTTCTCCCTGCCATAGGGTGGCTAAAACCTGGGTAACTGCCTCTGAGCGCGACTCGGTTTCTAAGCTGTTCTGGTAAGTCGCGCCAGTAGCGGTTTGGACTTTAATCTCAGCGCGCCCGGCCTGGTGAGACCAGTCGATGCTGGCTTCCCAGAGTGGCGTTGACGCTTGGCCGGGTAAGGAATCGTCAGTAACCTCATAGAGAGCATTTTTTTGGCTGCTTGATCCAGCATTGAGAACCAGAATCTTCACGGGATTCTCCTTGGGTGCCAATACCCGACATGGCAACCTGCCGAAAGGTTCAGACGGGTTGCAAGTCAGATAGCTGTTATATCAACCCCTCCAGCAATACTTGGTGGAGCGCGCAATCTGACCAAAGCTGTACCTGCCAATATTAATGGCGCACAGTCATCATAAATAACTGTGCGCCATCAGGGGGTGTATTAACGATGAAGTTGCCAGCAGTCCAGTAGTTAAACGTTAAGTCACTAGCAGCCAAAGTCGGTTGCAGGGTCAAATCCCACTAGAAGTGGGGACTAGAACTGGTAGCCCACGCCGCCCTGGATAGAAAATGCCGTGCCGCCGCCGTCGGTGTAGGCATTAAATGCGGCGATACCGTTGCCGAAAATAACCAGATTTGTATT
>JBCDFX010000507.1:0-3218 GCA_039177155.1 Cyanobacteria bacterium P01_H01_bin.119 | reverse complement strand
TACCACGTTTTGATTGTGCAGATCTGCTTGAATATTTGACCCGTAGGCTTGTTGAATATTTTCCATCGTCATCACGGCCTGCGGCGTATCGTCAGCTAGCAGGCGGCGATTGAGTAACAGCAGGCGATCATAGCGATTGAGCGCCTCACCCCACTCATGACTGCAAACCAGCAGCGTTTTACCCTGCTGGCTGAGGTCGGCAAAAATGCTCAGTATCATAGCTTCTGTTTTTTTATCGATGCCGCTAAACGGCTCGTCTAGCAAAAATAAATTGGGCTGCTGGGCTAAGGCCCGCGCTAGAAAAATGCGCTGCTGCTGACCGCCCGAGAGCTGACCGATAGGACGGTGTTTGAGGGATAACATCTCCACCCGATCGAGCGCTGCACTGACTAATTTTTTGGCTTTGTTATCGGGCGATCGCCCCCAGCCGAGGGCTCTGGTCTGCGCCATCATCACTACATTCCAAGCCGTGACCGGATAGTCCCAGTCAATTTGCGATCGCTGAGGCACATAGGCAGCCTGCCGCCGCTGCCGCTTTAGCGAAGCCCCATTCAATAAAATCTGGCCCCGATAGGGCGTTAAACCCAAAATCGCTTTGACCAGGGTGCTTTTTCCCGCCCCGTTCGGACCAATCAGCCCGACCCATTCGCCGGGTTGCAACGTCAGCGAAACTGCCGTAAGTGCTTCAATACCGCGATAGTTAACCGACAGATTCTGGACCGTTAGCATAATAAAAGCAATAATCGGCAAGCCTATATCTACGGCCTTTAGGACTCAAGCCCTGGCAAAGGCTTACTGAGCAGGAGAACACTACCTTCACCCTCCCTAAGTCTGACAATGATCAGGTAGCGAAGCATTTCGCCTTGTAACATTTGGTACGCTCGTCCGGCAGGAAAGTTTTCTTGAAGCTGGGGATCAAAACCCGTGTTGCTGGTAAGTTCGGGCATGACCACATCTTCAAAAACCTGTTCAGGTGTTTTCCCAGGGAAGTGAAAAAAGGAGGCAACTTCGAACTTGGGCTGATTGTTTTCATCAAAGAATTGATTGGCCGGTCTTGACTCTCCGAAGTTGCTAAAAATTTCAGGTAGCGGGAATCCAAAGCCTTCATCCTTGCCCTCAAGATAACCCGTTAGTTGCGCCCACTCTGCTTCGACTTGGGCCTCATCGGCAGGCGTAACTGAATTGGGCGTTGCAGGGACCGCTGAAGGCGTTGTTGCAGAGACGGCATCTGAATAGGCGGTTGCGTCGGGTGCAGGTTGATCGATAGGGCTATCACTCGTCTCAGTGATGGGGGCATCTAGTGCGGGCGGGCTGGAAGAGCCTGCTGGCAAGGGCTGAGACTCTGATGCGGGTAGCGTTGGCAACTGGCTTGCATCAACGACAGAAATTGAACTTGCCGGGGTTGAGGGGACCGCCGAAGGACGAGACTTTTCTTGCCATGGGTCTTGCCACGGCAAGAGGGCCAACATACTGTGGAGCAGCATAGAGATAAGAAGCATTACGCCGCGATCGCGCTTTTTGTCCATAACAGTGCAGGGGCAGTGCAGGCTAAACACTTCAAAAGTCCAGTCATTGACAGGCTGAACGGCTAGATTTAGACTAACAGACTAATATGATAATGATTATCATTTCTGTGCCCCCATTCTTGCCGTCTGTGAAACGATAAGCCCATGAAACTTTCTTTTCGCTTATTTACTGTGATTGCTGTCCTTGGCGGAGCATCCACTTTGCTTCTGGGCAATCAGTCTGTCTACAGCCAAACCAGCCCTCAAGTTGTGGCGAGCTATAGTGTCCTGTGCGATCTCACTGAGCAAATCGCTGAAGATACCGTGGATGTTACCTGCCTTATAGAAGCAGGTGAAGACCCCCACCTCTACAGCGCCACTCCTGCTGATAGACGGGCTATTGAAACCGCCGATCTGGTTCTGTATGGGGGCTACGGGTTCGAGCCAGACATTATTCAAATGGTCGAGTCAACAGACGGAAACACCCCTCTAGTTGCCGTTTCTGAAATTGCCGTTCCCGAACCGCTGTTAGGCGCACCTCACGACCACGGTAGTCACAGTGGAGAGGGCCACGATGAGCACGACCATGATGAGCACGATTATGAGCATCACGATCATGAGCACGACCATGATGCTCATGGCGAAGAAGGTCATGGTGACCACGACGGGCACGATGACCATGGCGAAGAAGGTATGGTACCTGATCCGCACGTTTGGCACGATGCAGAAAATGGTATCGCGATGGTCCGCGTCATCCAAGAGGAGCTGAGCGTGATTTCTCCTGACAACGCCGAACTTTACCAAGCCAATGCAGAGGCCCTAATCGCTCAGCTCACTCAGCTCGATACTTGGATTCAGCAGCAGGTAGACACAGTTCCCGAATCGCAGCGAATACTCGTAACAACCCACGATGCGCTAGGCTACTACGCTGAGGCTTATGGCATTCGCATTGAGGCTGCTTTGGAAAGCTTTAGTACTGAGGCTCGTCCGTCAGCCGCCGACTTAAGAGAGCTGATTGATTTTGTTGAAGACAGCAATATACCCACTGTTTTTATAGAAACAACCAGCAATCCTGGACTGATTGAAGCGGTTTCCAGGGAAACAGATATTGGCATTTCAGAGGAGCCGCTTTACGCCGACAGCTTAGGCGAAGCCGGCACACCCGCAGCGACCTATACAGGTATGCTGATGACCAATACATGCACAATTGTCAGCGGTCTGGGTGGCACATGCAACGAAGCTGCTGTACAGGCATTTCTCGACTAACCGGTAAATCCATTTTGGTCTCGCTACCGAGTGCGATCGCCGAAGGATAGCCTCTAACCGTCGCATTCTACTAAATCGCCTATGGGTTAATGCTCATAGGCGATTTTCGTTTGGACTAGTATCCCCAAGGAATACCGCACGGGATTTCTAGAAAACTAAGTTAAGAAAATATTCCCTAGAATTTATTGGTTGCCATATTTGCGCAAATATGCAAATATAGTTCAATGAACAAGAACGAGGCACAAGAATTAGCAGATCTGCTGAAGGCGCTGGGAGAGTTTAACCGACTTTCCCTTGTCTATAAATTGTGTCAATGCAAAGCGCCTCAAAATGCGATGTGCTTGTGTGAATGTTGCAGTGTGGACGCTTCTGGCGTATCGCGTCACCTTAAGGTTCTGTCTCAAGAGGGTATCGTCAGCTCCGAAAGGAGAGGACGTGAGATCCAAT
>JBCDFX010000506.1:0-3221 GCA_039177155.1 Cyanobacteria bacterium P01_H01_bin.119 | reverse complement strand
GTATCGGTTTCAATGTCTCGCGGTTTTTGGAACCAGTTATTAATGAACCGTTCAATCTGACTATCTTCAAATGCAGCCATTGCCACATCATTGAATCGACGAAAGCTGCCGAAGGTATACGCTGCCACCCGACATGAAGCAATGAAGCGATTGCTATCGTATCGATCGACTAGATTCTCGATCTCCGTAATCACATGATTTAGCGTTTCACTCGGCACCTCATCCAAACCATCCAGCAGCACCAGCAGCTTGCCACTCTTCAAAAAGACCTCAGTACACTCCCGCGCCTGCGGAAAGCCACAAACCTCAAACTCTTCAGCAATAGCCTCCTTAACGCTTTTATCTTGTGAATTAAACTGCCGCAGCTCCAACATCACCGGAATACAGTCGTGGGCGTAGTACGTGTCCTGCGCCTTTACCAACTCCGCGTTCTGCCGCCCATAGTGCAGAATCGCCTGCCGGCGCAGTGCCTCTAAACCCATCTTTCGTAAAAAAGTCGATTTCCCGACGCCCGGCCCGCCTAGCACCATCAGGTACTGCTCAGCATTAGCAACCTCAATCCCCTGTTTCTTCTCCGCATTCTCAAAGCTAAAGCCCCGTTTGCCGCTTTCCCGAAATAGCTCTTGCAAAGACTCGGTCGATTCGTAATAGCGCAGCGCCGATCGCGGCAAGAGCTGCACCGCTGTGTACACCTCGTCCAGCTTCACTGGATTATCCATCCGCACGCAGGCCAACTTCAAAATGCCGTGGCGATCCGCGTAGCGCTTTATATATTTCTGTACCGCCTGGTTAAACGCTTGCCCTTGGAAGAGGTTAATGTCTGTCCTGTTTAGCAGCTCACCGCCCTTGTCTGTAATCACACTGCTAATCAACCCCGTTAAGCCAGCGGTAGCAGCGTCAATTAGTAACTTAGATCCAAACAGCTCAAATCCAGTCATGTCAGCAGTATTTCGGTGAATTTACCTCAGTGTAGCCTTGCTCAATCGAGAAGATCGCCATCCCATTAAAGGGATAGGGCAGTTGAGATTGAATTGAGAAAATGAGACCTTTTCGATCAGCTTAGTTAACGCTTCAGCTTTCAGCCCATTAATCCGACTTTTTCCGACTTTGTCATCTAAAAGTGGGTGAGTGCTGCTGACTGATTTACCGACCTTAGCCGACTGACATTGGGAGGAACTGCTGTTTAAGTTAGAGCCGAACCAAAGCTAATTCCCCTTACTGCGGGCCAATAAACGCCATGATTCGCCCTTCCGTTCAGACAAAATCAGCCAGCGCGATCGCCCCTATCAGCCCTAACCTGTCAGTTGATGAAGGTAATCACCCCCAGCCCGTTCAAACCGATTTAGCGGGCACCGTGCATAAGAACCCTACCCCTGGTCAGATCCGTCAGCGCATTCGCCATCTGGTAAAGCGCTATGTAACTGACGAGCAACTGTGCGATCGCCTAGAAGATTTACCCCAGCAGTTTGCCCATCCAAGCCCTCGCCCTTGGCCCAGGCTGCCCTGGAAAACCGTTCACCCCAGCCAAGTTTTGGGGATGGAGGTGTCTACTTTTTTAGCAGTTCTCTCCGGCGCGATTAATACCGAAGCCCCGATTCGCGGCTACACCCAGGCCAGCCGCCAATATCTCACCTTTAACTATCCCGATATGGCTCGCTTTGTGGGGGGTCAACTGGATGAGCAAGGCACCCTGGTCAAGCTAGGGCTATGGGAAATTGAAGAACGTCGCCACACCCCTGCCCTGGTTCAGCTCTATAGACGCCTTGCCGGCGCTAAGCCTGCCATTGTTCCCCACAGTCCGCGCCCCTATCAACCCAGCACGGATCCGCGCACGGCGCTGTACCGCCACGGGCTGCACCGGATTGCGACAGAATACAGCGCCACTTGCCTTTATTTGTGGATGATGGCCTACGCCACCGGACCGCTCCAGGCTGTGCTGTCCGAATTGCTGATTGATGAAATCAACCATATGACCAAGTTCTGGGGCTATGGAATGTGGATTTTTCCTCACTCATCGCTCTGGAAAATCGGCCACACCCTATGGAACACAATGGTGGAACGTCGCCGCGATCGCGCCATTTCGGGGAGCCTGCTCCACACGGTCAGCCGCATGATGCAGGTACTCCAGTGGCAAACCTGGACCCCTTCCCAGCGCTGCACCCTGGCCTACACCACTTATCAAGTGATGGCCCAGCTTTGGCACTGGCACCCCACGCTCACACCAGACTACTTAAACGGGCTGTTTGGCAAAGGCTGCCGTACTGCGCTCCATTAACTGGGTATGCTTTTCGTAGGAAAATCAATAAATATGTAGGAAAATTAACCCGTTTGTTTAATAAGGGTTTCTGTTCGCGCCGCCTACTGCACTTTAAATCTCAACCACTATGTCGCTGAAAACCTTGCCGCCCGACCTTGACACCAGCCGTTTGCCCGATCACGTCGCTGTGATTATGGATGGCAACGGTCGCTGGGCCAAACAGAAAGGGATGCCGCGCATTGCAGGCCACCGTCAGGGCGCAAAAACGCTAAAGGAACTTCTGCGCTGCTGTAAAGACTGGGGCATCGGAGCGTTGACGGTTTATGCCTTTTCCACAGAAAACTGGCGACGGCCACTGGAGGAGGTGAACTTTCTGATGGTGCTATTTGAGCGCATGTTTATCCGAGAGCTGGCAGAGGCTCAGCAGGAAGGGGTGCGAATTCGGATTTTGGGGGATATTTCTGGGGTGTCGCCCTCTCTTCACGACACCCTAAATCGGGTGGTAACCGCTACCGCCGACAACGACGCCATCGATTTTAACTTGGCCATCAATTACGGTAGCCGTCATGAAATCGTTCGGGCGACCCAGCAAATTGCTGCCCAGGTCAAAGCGGGAGAACTCAGCCCCGATCAAATTACCGAGGCAATGATCACTGAGCGGCTAGATACCGCTGGGCTGCCCGATCCGGACTTGCTAATTCGCACCAGTGGCGAGCATCGCCTAAGCAACTATTTACTTTGGCAACTAGCTTATTCAGAAATTGTTTTTACCGATTGCCACTGGCCCGATTTTGACCGTAGTCAGTTTCATCAAGTGCTAAAGGTTTTTCAAGGCCGCGATCGCCGCTTTGGCGGCCTCAAACAGCCTGCTCTCTCAGCATAACGATAAATTGCTGTCGGGGAAATAGACTTCTTGCCTAAAATCTGAGCACTTTATTAATTCTCAATTCTGAGAAACTGATAT
>JBCDFX010000505.1:0-3230 GCA_039177155.1 Cyanobacteria bacterium P01_H01_bin.119 | reverse complement strand
CGCGATCGCCCCCCGTTTGATCCAGCGTTTAAACCGCAGTTTCATATGTCAGTTGCTGAAAACACCAGTGGATTACTACACCGTCACCAGCACTGTGTCCTGACATAAACTGGCACCACACCATAGCCGCCACAAGGTTTGGGCAGGGTTGCCAGTCAGATTGCCACTGCGCCAACGACTCCAACAGTACTGGATGCGGTAAGCAATCTGACCAACCCGACAGGATTGACCGATAAATCTATCTCTGCCGCCTAAGAAACGACCCGATAGATATCCCAAGATGGATTTATGCCGATATCTCAGCAGCTAGTATTCTTCTGCACCTGTTATTGGAGATAAATCAATGGGATTTTTAGGAAAGCTCTTCGGCAAAGACGAAGAGGAAAAGGCCGCTAGAGTACCTCGAGTTGAAGTTAAAAAAGCGGCAAAAGAAAACGCTATTCCCCCTGAAAAAGTTGGTCTCGATGGCAAGTTTGACGAGAGCGGTTTGGCTAAACGCGTCGCCAAAGCTTTGGATGAAGCGGATATTTCTGACGATGTGGGCCTTTGGGTTGCCCAAGAGGGCAGCACCGTTGTGCTCAAGTACAACGAAGATGCCCAGTCTGTTCTAGCCAAGGCAGAGCGGGTCGCCAAGGGTGTGGACGGTACGGAGAAAGTCGAGACCGTTGCCAACGTTGGGGCTAACGCTTAAGGCGCGATCGCTGCTGAGTTGTCAACAACAGCTTTAAAGCGGGCAGGTAGCCTTTAATCTACCTGCCCGCTTTGAGTCAGCAAGCAATCGGACTGATACTACATTCGACCAACTCTGTTGTCTGTGGCCCACGCGGCTTTAGATCATGTTAAGATTTGCAAAGAAATTTAATTAACCACGAGTCATTATGGGCTCCCAACCATCTATCACAGCGCAGATTAGCCGCTGGCTGCGACCATCGGCCGAAAGCTGGACGCAGTTTCAGCGGCCATCCCAGGGCTTTATTGAGCTGCGCCATCTGAGTAAAGATTTCACCGAAGGCACTGTTCAGCGACGGGTGCTTGACGATTTATCTATCACCTTTAATCAGGGGAAATTTATCGTTCTGCTGGGCCAGAGTGGCAGCGGCAAAAGCACCTTGCTTAATCTGATCAGCGGTATTGAGCGCCCCACCGATGGCACTGTATTGATTGATGGTGTTCCCATTACTGAGCTGGGCGAGCGGGCCTGCACCCTGTTTCGCCGCGACCAGATTGGCATTATTTTTCAGTTTTTCAATCTGATTCCTACCCTTACCGTGCTAGAAAATGTCACCCTCCCCCAGGAGCTGGCCGGCAGCTCTCCAAAAGAGGTCGAGGCTCAAGGGCGATCGCTGCTGACAAAAGTTGGTTTGGGCGATCGCGCCGACGCCTTTCCCGATAAGCTCTCTGGGGGCCAGCAGCAGCGGGTGGCGATTGCTCGCGCTTTGGTGCATGAGCCTCGCCTAATTTTGGCGGACGAACCCACGGGCAACCTGGACGAAGACACGGGCGAGACGGTTTTGAAACTGCTGCTTGAGTTGACCCGCAACGCCAATAAAACCCTGATTATGGCGACCCATAATCCCGATATTGCCGCTTATGCCGATCGCGTTCTGCGAGTGCATGAGGGTCATCTTGAAGAGGTTACGGCCCAGCCTCAGCGTCAGGATACCCCCAAAGATCTAACCGGAGCAGCCCGATGACGGCTTCCCCTGACCAGCAGCCGATTCTCCCGGTTAACGATGCTCCCCTATGGCGGCTGGCGTGGCGGCGGGTGCGACGGCGACCGTTTCAGTATGTTTTATTTATTTTAGGCATTGCCATTGGCGTAGCGATGGTGGTGTCCATTGATTTGGCTAATGGCTCGGCCCAGCGAGCGTTCGAGCTATCGACTGACGCGATCGCAGGGCGGACCACCCACCGCATCGAGGCTATTTCTCCCGTCGGCATTGATGAATCTGTGTACCGCGAGCTGCGCACAGACCTGGGCTATACCCAGTCCGCGCCTATCGTGGAGGGTTATGTGGTTGCCGAAACCTTAGATCAGCAGCCCATGCGCTTGGTCGGCGTTGACTTTTTTGCAGAGGCACCTTTTCGCAGCTATCTGGGTGGCGATGCCGATAACAACAGTAATCAAGGGGTTGAAGCTCTAACAGCATTTTTAACAGAACCAGATACGGTGATTTTGGCCCAGGCAACGGCGGCCCAGTATGGGGTTCAAGTCGGCGATCGCCTAAGCCTGACCCTAGCCGGGCAGCCTTTGAACGCCAAAGTCGTCGGCATTTTGCAGCCAGCCAACGCCCTGACCCGCGATGCTCTCAGCAATGTGCTGTTTACCGATATTGCCTCTGCTCAGGAAATCCTGGGAATGCAGGGCCATCTAAGCCACATCGATTTAATTGCCGATAATGAAGCCGACTTAGACTCGATTCGGGCCCTGCTGCCCGAATCGGTCAAGCTGACCACGGCTCAGGCACAAAAAAATGCCGTGCAGCAGATGACCGCAGCCTTTAGGCTTAACCTGACGGCTTTAAGTTTGCTGGCGCTGGTCGTCGGTATGTTTTTGATTTACAACACCGTTACCTTTAGCGTGATTCAGCGCCGACCGCTGTTTGGCACCCTGCGCTGTTTGGGGGTTACCCAAGGCCAACTGTTTCAGTTAATTTTGGGCGAATCTTTAGCGTTAAGCGTCGTCGGTTCACTGCTTGGTTTGGGTTTAGGGGTTGTGTTGGGGCGCAGTATTGTCGGGCTAATCACCCAGACCATCAACGATTTCTACTTTGTGGTTTACGTCCGCGATATCAGCTTAAGCAATGCCACCTTGATTAAAGGGTTGGCAATTGGCGTTTTAGCGGCTCTGCTAGCCTCCCTGGTTCCCGCCATTGAAGCGATGCGGACATCTCCTAATAGCAGCCTTAAGCGCTCCACCCTAGAGGGGAAGGTTCAGCAGATTCTGCCCTGGCTGGTGCTAGCCTGGGGACTCTTTACCATTGGCGGCATTGGCCTACTGGCGATTAAAAACGGCGGGCTCATAATTGCTTTTGGCGGGCTGTTTGCCATTTTGCTGGCTGCTGCCCTATTAACACCACCTCTAACAGCAGTGCTAATGCGGGGCCTCTCGCCAGTGCTAAGCCGTCTTCTGGGTATTTTGGGCAAGATGGCCCCCCGCGATATTTCGCGATCCCTTAGCCGTACTTCGATCGCGATCGCCTCTTTAATGGTGGCCGTCTCAGTCATTG
>JBCDFX010000504.1:0-3235 GCA_039177155.1 Cyanobacteria bacterium P01_H01_bin.119 | reverse complement strand
CGGCGGTGTTTAGCTCTGCAAGCTGGGTCAGCTGGGTTTGACGATGGGGAACCAGCCGCACAAGGGCCGCGATCGCTGCAGCTGCCACCACAGATGTTCCAATAAGCTTAAAGCCCGCTTCTAGAGCGATCGCTCGGTTAGAGCGCCTAGAACGTTTCAATCCGGATGGGTGCGATTTCCGATTAACTGAACGATCATGCTGAGTGGGCACAGCGCGAACCGGCGTAGTGCGTTGAGAGGCACCTTGAAAACTAGAGCGAGCGGCAGTCATAGACGAAAGAAAAAATATAGCGTTGGCCAGATTGTTCACAGCACCGAGTATTTTTAGGATGCTGGGTCTACAAGCAGTCTTGCCCTGGCTGGGCTGACGACTGCTATCAAGCCAAACAGGCGGCAGATGTAAGACTGGCAAAAAAATAGCGCGATCGCGCCAAAAAATCCAGCATTTTGCGCCATAGTCCTCAATAAATCACAAAACTCAGCCCGGGCAGCGGCAAAAAGACTTCTAAAGAGTGCGATCATCCTGCTCGCATATGCCAGATTTGAGACAGCTTGAACCTGACATAAGTGCTCTAATTAGGCCGTCCTAAAACTTTTATCGAGGTATGGCTAAGTTTTCGCTCAATGCAGAAATAAATCTTGAATCGTTAAGATTCAGACCCCTTTAAAGCCTATTAGCAGTCTCTATCTAAAGCTTTCCAACAGAAAGTTCGCCCAATCTAAAGCGGCATCTGCATCAGCTTGGTGACTTACCATAACGGTTACCCGACCTATTCGAGAGACTTCAGAACAATCATTGACACAAAAACCAGAACATACCTTCGTGATCAAAATCTGTCGCACATAACCCCCAATCGCCCAGAAAGCAATTGACAGGGCCATTAATCAAGAAACACTGCTGCAGGCTGAAACCTATTTGTAGAGTTCCGTAGACAGGCGAAGCGCCAAAACAGCGGGGATAAGCGCAACCAAAAGCGCCACATAAATCTGGCCATCTGAAAGAGACATCGTGATAAATCCTTTTAATAAATACAGGTATTCAAGACTATCCTTGCCCAAAACCGCCCTTAACTCCCCAAACTCATCAACACTGTTACAGACTGTAACTTTTTCGATTTTTGCAGCCTTCTCCTGTGTTTACCGTGAGCCTGCAAAATCCAAATCTGTTTGTAGAATGAGTCACACTTTGAGCTGGCTTATTCGTGTACCTTGCCGCTTTAGCATAGGCCCAGAGTTTAATGCTCTGTTTAACTTTCTGGCGCAGGCTTGTAGATACCGATAGGTCGGGCACAGCTGTTGGCGAGGTGCACCTGTTCCCCGTCAACCTTAAATCTGCTAATCGCACTAGAAATCCGCCAATCACATTAGACTATTGAAACCTATGCTCATTAAGAGCGGCAGCCCAGAACCTTAGTATTTAATTCCACCCTCAAGAGAGCCTTGGTTCAACCCCGACCCGTCCGAACTCATTTTGACCGTCAGCTACGGCGGCTTCAGCAAGACATTTTGCGGATGGGAGCCCTGGTCGAGACCTCCTGCCTGATGGCTCGCGCATCGCTGATCGATCGAGACCTAGATGCTGCTCGGCAGCTTGCCAAGCACGATAAGCAGATTGACTACTACTACCGCCAAATTGAGCTAGATTGCGTCAATTTTCTCACGCTACAGGCTCCGGTTGCGCAAGATCTCCGGAAAGTCAGTGCGTTTATGCAAATGGTGCGAGATCTGGAGCGCATCGGCGATTATTCAAAAGATATCGGTGAAGTTGCAATCCAACTGTTTCCCTATCCCGTTGACCCCTGTATGACCCGGATTGCAACCATGCTGGATCGGTGTCGCTCAATGGTTGCCATGTGCCTAGTGGCGCTGTCCGATCTAGATGCCGATGTAGGATTGGTGATCAAAGAAAAAGATGATGCGGTTGACCAAGATTACGAAGAACTCTATGACTGGCTAGCCCACCAGCAAAACGTACCGGGCGCCGTTGAACCTGTGGTTTTGCGGGTATTGGCGATTCGTTATTTGGAGCGAATCGCCGATCATGCGACCAATGTCGGTCAGCGGGTGGCCTTTATTGTTACCGGCAGGCGAGAGTAGCTTTCCGCGCTATGAAATATTGCGCAGCTGTGGCAACCTGATCGTTTTTGACGTAGAATTTTACGGCTTTCTATGTGTGAGTCGCAACACCTCGCTCCTCCATTGCAAAACTTATTGGACGCTTCACTTCATGGATTTTTCGATTGCCGCACTGTTGGCAAACTTCAAAGACGACAAGCTTGTAACGCTTAAAACTTTAGAAAAAAAGTTGGGATGTTACGACGACAACGGTGTTCGTGACTTGCAAATTGCGGTAGATGCCTTAGAGCGCATTGGGCTGCTGGAAAAAGAGCGGGGGAAGTATCGGCGGCTGCCCGAAGAGGGCGTTATTGAGGGCAAGCTGCGCTGCTCTAGCAAGGGATTTTGCTTCGCCATCCAAGATGAAGAAGGGGCTGACGATATCTACGTTCGTGAAAGCCAGCTTAATACCGCTTGGAACGGCGATCGCGTTTTGATTAACGTCACCAAAGAAGGCAGCCGGCGGCGATCGCCTGAGGGTGAAGTCAAGCTGATTTTAGAGCGGGCCAACGCATCGGTGCTAGGGCGAGTGAAGCAGGCCGATGAGAGCTACCGGGCCGTTCCCCTGGACGATCGGCTTTTATTTGAACTCGAACTGGACGCTAACGCCAGCGATGCCAAACTGACAGATGCCGTCGATCAGCTGGTACACGTCGAGATTTTGCGCTATCCCCTGGGACAGGAGCCCCCCATTGGTCGGATTGCTCAAGTGTTGGGCAGTGATGCCGAAGATGCCGCCGATATCGACATTGTCTGCTGTAAACACAATCTCTCTCGCAGCTTTTCTGAGAGCGTATTAGAGGCGGTTAAAGGACTGCCAACCAAAGTCCGCAAGGCCGATCTCAAAGGTCGCCGCGACTACCGCGACAAGCTCACTATCACCATTGACGGCGCCAAAGCCAAAACCATGGATGATGCCCTCACCCTGGAGAAAACCGAGGCAGGGCAGTGGCTCTTGGGGGTGCATATCTCTGATGTGGCTTTTTATATTCCGCCCCGAAACCCCGTCGATCGCGAAGCCCTAAAGCGAGGAAATTCTGTCTATCTAGGGGATGAAGTGGTGCCCATGCTGCCGCCGCCCCTGTCCAACTCTTTGGGCTCTCTGGTGGCCGGCAAAGAT
>JBCDFX010000503.1:0-3241 GCA_039177155.1 Cyanobacteria bacterium P01_H01_bin.119 | reverse complement strand
TGTTTGTGGGTAAGGGGCTGGCCTATTTAATTTTTTGCGGCGTGATATTTGGGGCGATCGCTGAAACTCGTCCGCTCCAGGCGGACGCCCCCAGCCGGGTGCTTGAAAACTGGCGACAGGCTTTGGGCGATCGCCGTTTGGTGATTTATCTGATGGCTAATTTATTTGTGCCGGTCTATGCGGCTCAGCTCAACAGCACCTTGCCCCTGTTTTTAAGTCAGTTTGTGCCCACGGGCAACGGCGATGCGGGTTTTTCAGAGCAGTGGATTAGCTATTTTTTTGTCTGGCATGCTTTGCTTAAAATTGTGCTTCAGCTGCCGGTGATTCGCTGGCTGCGGCCAGTTCCCCAGGTCAATTTGATGGGTGGTGCGGTGGGGCTATGGGCGGCGGGGCTGCTGGCATTTTGGCTGCTGGGTTTGGCCACGGCGGGGGGTATTGCGCTGATTTTAATTGGGTTTGCTTTTATTGCCGTGGCGGAAGTGCTCTACGGCACATCGGCCACGGCGCTGGTGGGCGAGATTGCGCCCGTCGATCAGCGGGGCGTTTACTTTGCCTTGGAGTCGGAGTGTTGGGCCGTTGGCTTTTTGATTGGTCCGGCGGCGGGCGGCTGGGCTTTGGATCATCCTGAAACGGGTAAGAACCTCTGGCTGGTGCTGGTGATAACCGCTGCGATCGCCGCTGTTTTGGTGGCGTGGCTTAAAGCTGAGCTAAGACAAACTCCGTCTCTAGATCAGGATATACATAGTAGCTGAAGGATCGATTGGGACGAGGCTGCGACTGTAATCGGTGTCTTAGTTATTCTAGGTGCGGTGAGCAATCTGACCAAAGCTATAAAGACTGGGATAAGACGGTGGCTGGGACTTCGTTGTTAGGGAGTGCCTGGGGAAATGTCGCTTTCCCCAGACCCCATCGACCAGGACGAACCGCCGTCCTGGACCTCGCGGAAGGGGTGATCTTTTGGTGAGAGAGTGGCCCCAAACCCAGTAGCTAAGGGAATTGTGTTCTTGGGTTAATGATTGTAGGGCAGCCGAAGGGACGCTTAAGTGACTGTTTGAGTAACTGGCGGCATTTGGCGGGGCTGGGCTACTCTGGGCTAGTTTCTAGCACCCGATCAATTGCCTCTTGGGTAGAAATGGGTCGATTAAAGCCGTTGAGCAGCCGACTTTGACGGCGGCGTTGACGAATTTGGCGACGGTTCAATCGCTGAATTCGGTTTTTGAGCATGGCTAAGTCGGTTTCGCCGCGACGTAGCCGAATGCCTTGGCCGCCTTCTAAAATTAGCGGCTCTCCCGTGGCATCGGCGGGCATAAAGGTAACTGTGCCTTCCCAGGCCAAAAGATGCACTTCGGGGTTGTCGCCCTCAGAAATTTCAATAAACAGGGTGGTGCCTCGCAGCCCGGCAACCCCCGCGGGCGTCATAATTTCTGTGGGCACCTGTTTGCCCGGCTCTACCCAGACGATTACTTCTCCAGACTCTAGGGCCAGGCGGTTGTCGGGCTGTAGTACTAGGATGGCATCGCCTCCCAGCCGAAAGGCCAAACCGCTGGCAAAGGCAACTTCGGCTAGGGCTTCGGCTTCGGTGCGAAGAATATCGCCAAAGTTTAATCCTTTTCCTACCTGGGCTTCGACTTCGCCTGTGCTCTCTGATCCGTCGCTGGCTGCTCCGTCGGTGCCAGCTATGGGCTTTACCCATACAGGCGGTTGCTGAATGCTGGTAATAGTAGCGTCGCTGCTGCCGGTTGCCTCGACTGTGGTTTGTATCGCGGTTTCAACTTTTCGTTCGGCGTCGTCGCTGGCTGCGGGGGCTGAGGTCGTTGGGGAATTGGCGCTGTCGGGATTCGGAGCAGTGGCATCGGTCACTTGGCAGGCACCAAGCGTCACGATCAAAGCTAATGTAAGTCCGAGGCGCGATCGCGGTGACAGAGCATAACCCATAGTGAGGTCTCCCGTAACAGTCTGGTGTGGTGAGCAGGCAATCGATTGCGGTAGCTTTCCGAAGCGTTTCGAGGTCCCCGAGTTGCCATTATTCTAGCGATCGCAGATGCAAGCGTGGGTCCTCTAAACTGTGGCGTTAGCGAAACAATCTGGTTGTCGCCGCCGCCGTTCGTCTTTAAACTCCAAGTGAGGTCGGCCTAATTCAGCACGGTTTGTAAAATCTTCGGGGCTGATCGCCAATGGCGTTATTGATTTCTGTTGCAAACAAGCTATGAACTATTTGGTGGCGGTTTTAAGCGATCGCATCCAGGCTGAAGCCGCTTACTCGGCTCTAGAAGCCGCCAATTTTGCTATGAAAGATGTAGATATTTTGGGCACTGGCTACAAAAGTGCCGATGAATTTGGCCTGATTGAGCCCAACGAAAAAGCCTGGCAGCAGGTGCGGCTAATGGCCCTGTGGCTGATTCCCTTTGGCTTTGCCGCAGGCTTTACCTTTGATGCTATTACCGGACTCAATACCTTTCCCTGGGCGGGGACTACGGGCAACCAGGTGATTGGCGGATTTTTGGGGGCGGCTTCTGGTGCTTTGGGCAGCTTTATTGTCGGCGGCGGTGTGGGGTTAGCCATTGGCAGCGGGGACGCGATCGCCTATCGCAATCGCCTAAATGCCGGTAAATACGTGCTGATTGTCAAGGGCACCTCCGGCGTTATTACTCAGGCCACGCCAATTGTGCGGCAGTTTCGCCCGGAAAATATCCAGGGCTATAGTGAACCGGTTCAGGCAGACGCTTGAGCTTAAGGGATGGCTGATAAAAAACGCTTGATCATTGAAATGGCCATGGGCATCGACCAGCACGGTCAGGATCCGACTGTAGCGGCAGCGCGAGCCGTGCGAAATGCGATCGCCCATAATGCCCTTCCTGGCGTGTGGGAGGTGGCCGGGCTAAATCATCCCAATGAAATGCTGGTGGAGGTGCAGATTGCAGTGCCCTTTCCAGAGCAGGTTCGCCAGGATGACGTCCTAGCCGTGCTGCCCTTTGGCCAAAAGACTTTGACCCTAGAGGCCGGCGGCATGGTGGTTGCCGGGCGAGCGATCGCGGAGCTAAACGACAAAAACGACGATATGTATATTGCTGTTGCTGCGGTTACCGTCTCGGTAATGGTCTAGGCGCTATCGCACCAGCACCACGTAAACCACACGGTCTAAAATCAGCACTAAACCGCTGGCACCCAAAAAGGCAAATCCCATCCACCTGAGTAGGCCGATGCCGCTCTGAGCCTGATTAATATAGTCGTCGTAGGTGCC
>JBCDFX010000502.1:0-3241 GCA_039177155.1 Cyanobacteria bacterium P01_H01_bin.119 | reverse complement strand
TCCAGGTCAGAAAAAGGCCCTGGGCACTCTCAACCAGCCGATCGAGTGCGGTGGGGTAGTGGTAAATTCTGGGGATATGGTGGTTGCAGACGAGGAGGGTATTGCCGTACTCCCAACAGCTCAGCAGGAGGATATTTGGTTACGCGCCAAGCAGCGTGCGGATAAAGACGAAGCCTGCACGCTCGCCGAGTGGCAGGTTAACCACCGAGCCAAGATTGAGCGGCTTTTGCAAGATCTGCGGTAGACAAAGCAACGGTGCCGCTTAATTAAGCGATCGCTGAAAGTGTGAAAATCCAGGGCAAGATCAAAATCGTCAAAACGCCATCTCGTAAATTAAGCGATAGAGATTCGGCACTCCAGTCGATGGTCAAACGCAAACTATCACTGAACCTGACCCTAAAGACGTTGCTGCTATTGCTCAAAAATACGGCATTAGGTTCTTGAACTAAGAAAACGAAACTGAGCATTCTCTAGAATATTGCCTAAAGTACGGCGTCTAAGCGGTCGGCGTATCCGGTCATTTCTACGTATCCTTTAGCGGTTATTGGCTGATTCGCAATGGTGCCTTCAAATCCAACGGCGCCTTCCCAGTAGGTTGTTGAAAGGTTTAATTCTTGATTGGCCACTAGGGATTTGCCGTCTAGCACTAAGCTAAGTTTGGGAATTTCAATATGCCACCGGGCCGGATAAACGGCTTTGCTGGTGGGGCTGCGCCAAGTCTCTAAAACATCGAGCTGCCAATCAGTGTGATCAATCGACTGGGTTTCGCCGCTGGGGCTGACATAGGTGCCGCTGGAGACATCGGCAATATCGCCGCTTTCTTTGCGTAGCCCGTAGAGCATTAGGGCTGAGCCATTGTCTAACTGCAGTGAGAACCAGTCCCATCCCACGGTGCCGGGGCTGAGCGCACTGGTGGAATATTCGTGGTCTTTCCAAGTTAGCCCAGTAACGTCAAAAGATTCGTCGCCTATGGTAACGGTTCCCTGGGTTTGCTGCTGGACGATGGAATAGTAGTAGGAAGCATTGCCAGGCTCTGGGCCTTTTTGACTGTAACCGCGATCGCCTTGCAGAACCGGTGAGAGCGTTTCACTAAGGGCCAAATCTAGGGCAACATCATCGGCCCTAGCCACCAAATGAACGTTTCCAGGTTTTATCTCAGTGGCTGACCAGTTTTCTAGCCATACGCGATAGGGTTGAGCCTGAGCTCCTGAGAGTCCTGCTGACTGCCGGCTAAAGCGCTCGTGGGGATAAAAGTCCTGATTTTCAATATCGCTAATCGTGAAGTGGGAAAAGTAAATCTGGTTAGAGCGCCAGTCTGAGACATCTGCGGCATTGGCTACCGGTTTGACCTCTGGGGTTAGGGCCCGGCGAAAGAAGGTGAGCTGATAGCCAAATTCTCTCCCAGAGCTAGTCTCTAGGTTGCCTGTATAGTACCACCACTCGGTTTGATAACTGTTGTGGGGCCCTAAATCTTGGGGGAATTCGAGGGTCTTAGGCCCGGTGGCTTGGGTAAAGGCTTCGGAGGCTGCAGCTTTTTGACCAGAGAGCCATTCTACGGAGGCTTGGCCGCTGTTGGTAATGCCTGGTCGCGGCCAAAAGGCCACCAGCAGCGCCAAGCCAATGGCAAGAACAATAGGGAACGTTCGTTTAGCTCTTTTCATATCAACTGTCTCCTATTCTTCTCGAATGGCTGTTGCCACGACCATTTTGCTGAGTCGCCAAGCCGGGTACACTCCTGCCAGCAGCGCAGCCACCACCGCCACAGCCCAAGCCTGCCAAAAATAGCTAGGCTGCATCTGCATTTGCAGCGTCCACCCAAAGGAGCGCACATTGATGACATAGATCAAAATCCAGGCCAATACATAGCCCAAGGGCATCGCAAACAGCCCCGCCAAGCTGCCCATAATGCCGGTTTCCGTCAGCGTCAGCCGCCACATCTGCCGGGGTGTCATCCCGTTGGCTCGCAGAATGCCAAGCTCCCGGGTGCGCTCCAGTTGCAGGCTCATTAGGGCACTAAGCACACCGATAAAAGCAACAACTATCGCCAGCAGCCGCAAGGCCCCAGTAATAGCAAAGGTGCGATCAAAAATTTCTAAGGAACCCTGCCGCAAATTCCGGTTGGACTGGGCCACCAAATCTTGACGACCTCTAAAGGTTTCGCGCAGACGGGCCACCACGCCATCGATGTCGATGCCCGGCTTTACAAACAGTCCCAAGGAGGCAATGGTGGGATCTTGCCACGCCTTGAGATACAGATCGTCGTCTAGTAAAATCGAGCCGCGATCGGAGGAGTAGTCGTAAAACACCGCCAGCACCGGGAATGTTATCGGTCCCTGAGGAGATTCCAGCGTAACGGTTTGGGGCGGCTCCGGAACGCCAGTTCGAAGCATTAGCGCTTCGGAAATAATAACGCCCTTACCTGCATCTAACTGCGGCCAGGGGTCTTTAATACTGTCGCGAATCCAGGCGTAGGGGCGCTGACCGTCAGACACATCGCCGTTGGCAGAAATCAGCTTAGCTGATCGCTGCACCGCGATTTCATCGGCTTTATCGGCCTCGCGATTAAAGGCAATTACGTTTACATCGGTGTCGTTGTAGGTCACGATATGGTCGATTTCAGGCCAGGTGTAGGCTTCTGCAACCACATTGGGATCGATGCTGCCCAAGACCCGGTTTGCCGTTGTGCTAGGCGGCGTCACATAGATATCGGCCTGTAGGGTTTGGTCGAGCCACTGCACTACTGTTGTACGAAACGAGCCGACCATTACCGATACACCGACAATGACTGAGACGGCCACCATTAAAGAGGCGATCGCGATCGAAGTACGGCTAAGGGATCGCGAAATATCGCGGGGGGCCATCTTGCCTAAGATGCCCAGAAGACGGCTTAGCACTGGCGAGAGGCCCCGCATTAGCACTGCTGTTAAAGGTGGTGTCAGTAGGGCAGCAGCCAGCAAAATGGCAAACAGCCCGCCAAAAGCAACAATCAGCCCGCCGTTTTTAATCGCCAGTAGGCCAATGCCGCCAATGGTAAAGAGTCCCCAAGCTAGCACCAGCCAGGGCAGCACCTGTTGAACCTTCCCCTCCAGGGTGGAGCGCTTAAGGCTGCTGTTAGGAGATGTCCGCATTGCTTCAATGGCGGGAACCAGGGAGGCTAGCAGAGCCGCTAAAACGCCAATTGCCAACCCTTTAATCAAGGTGGCATTGCTTAAGCTGATATCGCGGACGTAGACCACAAAGT
>JBCDFX010000501.1:0-3254 GCA_039177155.1 Cyanobacteria bacterium P01_H01_bin.119 | reverse complement strand
GCATTAGCCTCTCTAAGGCCGGGCTGCCGGGAGAGCGAATCGGTATTGCCATTGGGGATGAGCAGGTGATTCAAGCCTTACAGTCCTTCCAGACTAACCTGTGCATTCACTCTTCTCGCTATGGCCAAGCGATCGCGGCCCGGGCGATCGCCTCTGGCGCTTTGGCAGATATTTCGCTCAACGTGATTCGCCCCCACTACCAGCATAAATTTGACGTGCTGGAGGCCACCTTGGATCAGGCCATGCCCGACGCTGTTCCCTGGTATCTGCACCGGGGTGAAGGCTCTATCTTTGCCTGGCTGTGGTTCCAAGATTTGCCGGTGAGCGACTGGGAGCTGTATCAAACGCTGAAACAGTATGATGTAATTGCCGTGCCGGGGAGTCCGTTCTTTCCCGGCATGAAGGAAAACTGGCCCCATATGCACCAGTGCCTGCGGATGAGCCTAACGGCAACCGACGCCGAGATTGAAACCGGTATGAAGCAGCTTGCCCGCGTAGTCGATCAAGTCTACAGCCAAAGTCAGGTTAAGCCTCCAGAGCTAGCGGTTAGCGGCTAAGCATGATGTGGCTGGTTGTGGGCAAAATTGTGGCTCCCCAGGGGCTAAACGGAGAGCTGCGGATCTATCCAGATAGCGACTTCCCCGAGCGATTTTTGCAGCCAGGACCGCGCTGGCTGCGATCGCCTGGGGAGGAGCCCAAGCCCGTAGATCTCAGCTACGGTCGGTTCGTGCCCGGCAAAGGGCTCTATGTGATTAAGCTAGAGGGCATCGACTACCGCGATCAGGCCGAAGCCCTGCGCCATTGGGAATTGCTGGTGCCTGAAGCCGATCGTCTCCCCTTAGAGGAAGGCGAGTTTCACGTAGCTGATTTAATTGGGCTGCGGGTATTTGATCAGATTCAGCAGGCGGATATTGGCGTTGTCACCAACGTCTTTACCGCCGGGAACGATCTACTAGAGGTGGAGCTGGATTCCACCGATCCGGCTAAGGCTGCTGAGACGGCTGAGACGGCTGAGGCGAATGAGATTGGCCTGCCAGCCGCGCCCCCGCCGGTCCATAAAGATCAGCGAAAAAGTAAGCGTCCCAAGGCGCGATCGCGCAAATCTGCAAAATCTAAAAGCCGCCGGGTGTTGATTCCGTTTGTAGAGGCTATTGTTCCCGTAGTTGATCTGCAGGCTGGCCGGGTAGAAATTGTGCCGCTGACGGGCCTGTTGGATATCTAGGCGGGATGGCCGTACTGCTGTAGCCGCTGGCGAGTCAGGTGCAGCAGCTTTGGATCATTTAGCACTTGATTGGAGTAGCTGGGCTGCCAGACCGACATACCGAGGTGGTTGCGATGTAAATTGATGCGCTTGGCCGCCGCCGCCTTAAACCGGGTGATAAACGCCGAGAGCGATCGCGGCTTGGTCAAGCGCTGACCGCTGCCGTAGGACAGTCCCGATGAGGCCGAGTTGAGCGCTTTAACCACTACGATGCCTCTCAAACCATTGGTAAGCATCGTCCAATCGCATAGCTCAATGTCTTGGCGATTGCGCGAAGTTTGAACCCATTCCGCAGCGGCGATTTGCCCCAGCTCGTTGAGCAAAACCATTTTGTTGGCGCTAACCGTACCAAAGATAGGTTCTTGGTTGTAAGCGTGAATTTCAATCAGATAGGCCGTCCCGTGAAGACTGCTGCCTGGGGAGGCGGGTACCGGAGGCATGGAAAAATTGGAGATATCCACAATAAGCTCACCTAGCCGCTATGGCCTTTCACAAAATTAGCGTTCCCAGCACCGAGGGCAAATCTCAATGACGCTAGCAATCTCAAAATGCTTTATGGTTCCTTTGCAATGGTCGTCTCTGACTGCCCACACTATTTATTTTGCGAAAACTCTTTGGGAACTAAAACCGCAAAAATGCACAAAAAAAGAGAGGCTTGTGCCTCTCTTCGGTGGATATGCTGAGGGTTTTTCGGAGTCGTTAGCCTTGTTGCTACATTTAAGGTCGCTAGATTTAAGGTCACTCGATTTAAGGCGCTGACGCAGGCGCTGCTGCTGCTTAAGGTACTGTCGTTTACGAGCGGCGCCGCCTTTGCCTTTACTATTGCGGCCCCGACGACGGGGGGACTCCCACCGTTTGAGATGTTGTGCCATTGGTTAGCTCCATGATCAAAGGATTGTCGAGCGTTAAACTACACCGTACATTCAACTACAGTACAACCCTGACCGATTCCAGAGCGATTGGTAATTTCAGCATAATGACTGACCTTAACACTGTAGATAGCAGCCCTGCTCAGCATTGGGACTCGATTGTAATTGGCTCCGGCATTGGCGGGCTGGTAAGCGCGACTCAGCTTGCGGCCAAGGGGCAAACCGTACTGGTTTTAGAGCGATATCTGATTCCGGGGGGCAGTGCGGGGTATTTTGAGCGCGGCGGCTACCGCTTTGATGTCGGGGCATCGATGATCTTTGGCTTTGGTCAAAAAGGCACTACTAATCTACTGACTCGCGCCTTGGCCGCAGTGGGGCAGTCGGTGGAGACGGTGCCCGATCCGGCGCAGATTCACTATCATCTGCCCAATGGACTGGCCCTTAAAGTGCATCGAGATTACGAGGCATTTTTGCAGGGGTTGGGCGATCGCTTTCCCCATCAGCACCAGGGGATTCGACGATTTTACGACGAGTGCTGGCGGGTGTTTCAGTGCCTCAATGCCATTGAGCTTTTATCTTTAGAAGAGCCCCGCTACGTGGCGCGGGTGTTTTTTCAAAATCCGCTGGCCTGCCTGGGGTTAGCAAAGCGGCTGCCGGTCAATGTGGGCACCCTGGCCCGCCGCTATCTGCAAGATCCTGAGCTGCTGCGCTTTATTGATATGGAGTGCTACTGCTGGTCGGTGGTGCCAGCGGATAAAACGCCGCTGATTAACGCGGGTATGGTATTTAGCGATCGCCACTACGGCGGCGTTAACTATCCCAAGGGGGGCGTGGGGCAGATTGCCCTAAAGCTGGCGAGCGGCCTAACCCAGGCGGGCGGGCAAATTCGTTACCGATCGCGGGTCACCGAAATTTTGCTGGATCAGAACCGGGCCGTGGGGGTAAAACTGGCCTCCGGTCAAACCTACCGGGCCCGGCATATTATGTCCAACGCGACGCGGTGGGATACCTTTGACCATCTGCTGCCCACCGGGGCGGTGCCGCGAGCCGAACAGCGCTGGCGGCAGCGCTATCAGCGATCGCCCAGCTTTATCAGTATGCATCTGGGCGTAGAGGCATCGGTG
>JBCDFX010000500.1:0-3264 GCA_039177155.1 Cyanobacteria bacterium P01_H01_bin.119 | reverse complement strand
TCTGGCTGCATCGCCTGGATGCGCTTGAGCTGGTTGTAGTTATCTGGCTTCTCAATAATCTTGGGCAACGGCACACCCATTTCAGCGCAGGTCTGCTCCAGCAGCTTAAGTTCTGCGGCCTGATAGCGCTTATCCATATAAGGAATGCCGATTTCCGGCACGGTCATACCGCAGCGTATCAGGAAGCGGGCTAGGGAAATCTCCAGTAGATTGTCGCCCATAAAATAGGCGGACTTGCCGCGAATCATGCTGACATAGTCTTCAATGGAGGCCCAAATTTTGGCTTCCCGCTCCTCTAGCCCCTGGGGTTCGATACCAAACACCGAGCAGATTTTTTCAATCCAGGCGCGGGTTCCGTCTGGGCCAATGGGAAACGGCGCGCCAATCAGTTTGCAGCGCCGGCGGCGCATTAGGGTGGATGCGGTGCGGGATAGGAAAGGGTTAATGCCTGCCACGTAGTAGCCTTCTTCAAGAACGGGCAGCTCCGTATAGCGCTTGGAGGGCAGCCAGCCAGAAACTTTGATGCCTTGCCGCTTTAGCTCCAGTGTGATTTGGGTCACGATGGGGTCGGGCACCGAACCAAACAGCACCAGGGGAGGATGGTCGTGATAGTCTGACTCGGACTGGGCCACCTCTTCTTGCTTGCGGCCAAAATTTAGCAGGCGAGAGACCGCGTTGCGCTCTACCTTTTCGGCTTCGGCCTGGGGCGCTTTGGTGGGGCAGCGGTGAGCCATTGCCGCGAGCACGGTATCTTCCCCTTGGGTAAAGGCATAGTCTAGGCCGTTAGCCCGGGCCACTACGATAGGAATGCCAATTTCTGATTCGAGGCGGGGCGCTAACCCTTCAAGATCCATTTTGATAATTTCGGTGGTGCAGGTGCCGATCCAGACGATAACGCTGGGGTTGCGATCGCGCTTAATCTGCACGCATAGGCGCTTTAACTCTTCGTAGTCATTGAGCTGGGCTGAGATATCTCCCTCTTCTAGCTCCGCCATAGCGTAGCGGGGTTCAGCAAAAATCATTACCCCCATAGCGTTTTGGAGAAAATAGCCGCAGGTTTTGGTGCCAATCACCAGGAAAAAGCTGTCTTCAATTTTTTGGTACAGCCAAGCGACACAGCTAATGGGGCAAAAGGTGTGATAGTTACCGCTGTCGCAGTCAAACTGTAGGGACTGGGGTTTGGTATTGGCGAGGGTCATAGCAACGGGTTCCTTTCATTCAAATCAAAATCAGCAGAGTCGATCGGTTCAGGCGGGGCTCAAGTCAGTACAGGTTTTTTTTCATTTGAGAAATCATCGACTTTGGCTACTGCCCATAGGCGCATTGGGTATTTTTGCTGTGATCAGCGCGATTAAACCCTGGCACCGCCTGTATCTCCAATTCCGGTGCAGGCTTCATCCGGTGACACCGGCGATTTAGACGACTCTGCGGCATAGTCAACCGCCTGATAGTCAACAGCTTGGGCCGTGCTGCTGGGCAGCATTTTTTTGGATTGGGCCACTGCCTTAAGTTCATCATCGGGATTAAAATTTAGCCCCAGGGCAGACACGATTCGATCGGGATTGCTGCTGAGGTCCACAATCAGCGGCAGTAGCTGAGTTAGCTGGGGCTCCAGCGTTGATAGGGCCGCCAAAATAAAGCTAGAAGATGGACGCCGTTTTCCCTTGTAAGTCACCCACACCCCCAGCCGAGTTAACCAGTCGCGATTGTCGCGGTAGTACTCTAACCAGGCAAGTTTTAGCGCGAGACGTAACTCTTCAGTATTCACGGCTACCTATCCCAGAGACTCCTGAGCATCAAGCAGCATTGGGGCAACGTCTGCATTTTCCGCTTCGATAGTTTGGGGCGTCCCGCCATTGTCTAGGGCCAGCTCTGGGTCAAAATTAAGGCCCAGCACATCTACCAAAGCGTCCTCATCCGAGTTGAGCTGATAGAAAGGCACCATCAAGTTGGAAAGCTTTGGTTCTAAGGCATTGACAACTCCCAAAATTAAAAATGAAGAGGGACGGCGACCCCCATCTGGGGTTCGTACTGAGGTTTGGCGCATTTGTAGCTCCAACCAGGCCCGATTTCCCTGGACGAAATCTAACCATTTTTGACGAATAACCGAGGTGAAGTTCTCGAAAAAGGCCATGGCGTTATCCTGCGGATTGCTAAGTAATACTGTGAATCAACGAGATGTCGTACACAGGATAATACTGAAGCATCCTTTTGCCGCCCCACTTACGCTAAAAATTGGCTTGAGATCCTTGCAATTCTTTACTTACATTGCCCTCACCTGCCAATGGAGGTCAGCGGCGGCAAGCTTGGTGTCAGACCATCATTAGCTCCATATCATCTTGAGTCTGCCGGGGCGCATCCTCAGGAGGATTGAGGTAAAAGTCTGACAGCAGGGAGAACAGTTCGCGATCGGCGGCATCCTTAGGCACAACTCCTTCAGGATTGGCCAAGACTTGATCGGCAATATTTAGATAGTACTGAGAGACCAGTTCTAAAGACGGATCGGTCTCGGCCATCTCAAAGATGGTTTTGCCTTTAACCCGGGATACGCGAATATCTTCAATCAGCGGCAAAATCTCTAGTACGGGCATGGGCACCGATTCGATATATTTATCGATTAGATCACGCTTAGAGGTGCGATTGCCGATTAAGCCGGCCAGGCGTAGGGGATGGGTGCGGGCCTTTTCTCGCACAGAGGCGGCGATCCGATTGGCGGCAAACAGCGCATCAAAACCATTGTCGGTAACAATCATGCAGTAGTCGGAGTAGTTTAGCGGCGCGGCAAAACCGCCGCAGACCACGTCTCCTAAGACATCAAACAAAATCACGTCGTACTCGTCAAAGGCGTTAAGCTCCTTCAGCAGCTTGACGGTTTCACCCACCACATAGCCACCGCAGCCTGCCCCGGCGGGGGGGCCTCCGGCTTCGACGCAGTCTACACCGCCGTAGCCTTTATAAATTACGTCTTCGGGCCAGATATCTTCGTAGTGATAGTCCTTTTCTTGCAGGGTGTCGATAATGGTGGGGATTAAAAATCCTGTGAGGGTAAAGGTGCTGTCGTGCTTAGGATCGCAGCCAATTTGCAGCACCTTTTTGCCGCGACGGGCCAAGGCCACCGAGATATTGCAGCTCGTGGTGGACTTGCCAATGCCGCCTTTGCCGTAGACAGAGAGTTTCACGTTGGGACTCCTTGGTTTGCTGCTATGGCTGCATTATGGAGGCGAGCGCTAACCCAAGGGAAGGGGATGATTTAAGCGATCGCCT
>JBCDFX010000499.1:0-3277 GCA_039177155.1 Cyanobacteria bacterium P01_H01_bin.119 | reverse complement strand
GCCGGTCCAAGCTAGCCAAACAAATACGCCCAATAGAGGCAGCCAGAGTAGTCCACGTTCCATAAGGCTCAGTACTCATACAATTCCAGCAGTTAGCTTTCAGCTTAGCGGTCAACCATTAGGATTAGATAATTTGCCTGAAATAAACCAAATAAACCAAAACATGATTTTGGGCTGCAGGAGGCTAGAATCCCGCTCGGAGAGTACCGACGCCAAACTTCATCACCCGAATCCTAATAGCGACCTATGTATGCTAAGGCGCGTCATTAATTAAACTCGAAAGCCTTACGGTATCGATATTACCGCGCCCGCTCCGCAAACCTTGTTAGGGGCTGAATCGCTTTTAGCATCGGGGTTAGATCGCTAAATAATGACAGCCCCTAGATGAAGTCGTTCAGTTCGGCCACAGTCTAGGAGTTTTTAGGTCAGAAGTTTTCCGATCCGCCCGCGCTTGACCGGGATTGATCATCTACCATGTAAATTCTTGTAACAACTACGTGATTCAGCTTTACCAGTCATCAAAGATCTTGACAGGGATTAATGCTGTACGTTGCGGGCAGTTGCTAGTTAAGCGCTAATGATTTAGGCAAGCGCAGCATCATCTTCAACCTACAGGTAATGATTTGAGGAAGTATAAATTGACTTATTTTTCTTTGCTAGCAGCAGCTTCTCCTGCACTTGAATGGAGCCCTAAAGTCGCGTTTGTGATGATTATCTGTAATGTGATCGCAGTTGCGATCGCCAAATCCACCGTCAAATATCAGAGCGAAGGCCCGAAAATGCCTTTTTCCAAGCTTTTTGGTGGCTTTAGTTTACCTATGGTTATCGGTGCTGCCAGCTTTGGCCATCTTCTAGGTGCCGGCGCGATTTTAGGGCTAGCCAGCGTGGGCGTTCTCTAGAGCACCGGTTTCAAGCCGAACTGATTGACTCTATAACGTTGGGTTGTTCAGTAATGAACCAGGCGATCGCTTCGCCTAGTTCATTCATCTAACAAGCCCTTAAAACCGATAGCCCAAGCTGAAGTAGAATCGTAGCCCGGAAGGATCGTCGGTGCTCAATTCTTCAATATCAATCAAGGGATACGCCAAGTCAGCTCGGGCATTTAGCCCCTCAACGACGTTTAGCAAGAAGCCGACGCCAGTGCCCAACAGAAAATTGTTGTCTGTCACGTCAATGCTGTCAGTGTCGTTCCAGACGTAAGCGCCTTCCAAGAAAGGGGCGATTTGAAAGAAAGGCAGTCCAGCCTCATCTCGAGTAACTACAATCTGGTCTTCAATCGCAAATCGGAAGCCA
Source organism: Cyanobacteria bacterium P01_H01_bin.119 (assembly GCA_039177155.1). GTDB lineage: Bacteria > Cyanobacteriota > Cyanobacteriia > Phormidesmidales > Phormidesmidaceae > JBCBZT01. The sequence goes on along the minus strand of JBCDFX010000499.1, from coordinate 1,984 downwards.
TTATCTCCAAAACGCTGATTTTGGTCATAGCCGCGCACCGATAGCCCACCACCAGCAAAGAATTTCTCTGACCCAGGGAGTGAGTCAGGAGTCAACTGCACGCTGGTCTGCAGGAGCAAGAGATTGTCAGCACTCAACCGCTGCACACGCTGAGCCTGTCCGATCCAGCTAAAAAAGCCGTCAGAACTGCTATCAGTTGTCGCAGTTTCATCTGTATCTTCTTCTCCGAGTCGGAACTGCGACTGAAGCGCCCAAGCTCCGTTGATATCACGGCGCACGTAGTCTTGCCCAAAGCTCACTACGTTTGTGATGGTGGCGTCAGTAATAATGCCAGAAATCAGAGTTGAGCCCTCACGATAACGGTATCCCAGAGATAGAGCAAATTCTTCACGGGGAGTGCGAATCAGGGGCTGGCGAACACTGATTTCATAGATATCCGTCGAGCCTTCAGTGCCCAGGTCAAAAGTTGGCTGGTCGGGATCAGTAATCTCAAATTCATTAGGCGTGGCTCGCAGCAGCAAGGTGCCGTTGGTAGGGCTGATGGGCACGCGATAGCCCAGCTCATAGACTTTAGAACCGGCTGTCGTTGTCCACGTAGCAGATCCAAACAGGGTGTCGCCTAAACCAGCCAAATTCAGAAATTGTAGGCTGCCGCCGATGCGCACATCGCCCACTGAGGGAGGCGAATTGTTGTCGCTAAAAATGGATCCGCCGATGGTGTCAGCCTCTTCTACCCGAACAATTAGGCGGCTTTTGCCGACGCCGCTGCCTGCCCGCAAACTGGCTTCGACGCTGTCAAACATGGGGTCGACCCGTAGCAACCGCAGCTGATCCTCTAGATTCGATTGATTTAGAGGACGAGTACCCGCTTGGGCCACTCGCACGCGTACGTAATCGACGAGTCTATCGGTACCTTCTACGATAATTTCTTCGAGTTCACCCTCAATCACATCAATCTGCACGACACCATCGACGATGGTTTGAGTGCTAATCACGGCGCGAGACGTAATGTAGCCGTCGTTGAGGTAGAGCTGAGTGATTTCGTCAGCGGCCTGCTGTAGTTCCGCCAGCGTGACTTGGCGATTTTCATACGAGGCAACAATCGCTTCTAAAGTTACTTCATCAAATAAAGTGCTGCCAACCACATTAATGTCAGTCACGCTAAAGGGCGTATCTGCTCCCGATGGCAAGGGCTGCTCGGGTGGCGTTGGCGGCAGCTCGGGATCGTCTTCTGGTAAAGGAACCGGCAATTGGGGCTCAGTCGGGAATCGATCTTGCCCAGGGTCAACCTGAGCCAATGCCTCTGGTGAGGGCGAAGTTTCTGGCATGGCGGCTGAAAACCACGGGGTCGCCTGAGCCCAACTGCCCAAAACTCCCCAAGACGCGATCGCGGCGCCGCTAGAAATCCCTAAAAGTCGCGAAGTCATAGTCCACCTGTCGGCACGCCATTCAATTTATCTCCATACCCTTCAAGAAAACCTTGATTTGAATTTATATGATCATTTGTGCTGGGCTTTTGCGGTTAAAGATAGAAGAATCAAGCCCAAAATCTCCTCGTCGAGATAACTCAACGCAGCGAAGCAATTGATCGCTAACGCCAAAAAACAGGAGCCCGCACTTGAGACATCGATTTTGACAGGGTACGTTATGGGAGCGAACAGCAGACAATATCGTTTTACTCTTCCTAGGGCGCGTCATCAATTAAATCCAGAATGTTTGCGGCATCGGCATTACCGCGCCCGGCCCTGCAAAATCCTCTAGGGGCTGAACTGCTTTCAGCATAAGGAGTCGAGCGTTAAATGATGACAGCCCCTAGCAGGACGCGTAATGTAAAGAACTGTGGTCAGTCCTGAAATTATCTGGGGTAAAAGCCAGCTAAACGACTTCATTTCGAGGGAAAACATCTACTTCATTTAACCTTAAATATCATTTATCAAAAATCATGTGTTTGCTCTGAATAGTGGGAAGAATGTGTTTATAGAAT
>JBCDFX010000498.1:0-3290 GCA_039177155.1 Cyanobacteria bacterium P01_H01_bin.119 | reverse complement strand
GGCGGGCAAATTCGTTACCGATCGCGGGTCACCGAAATTTTGCTGGATCAGAACCGGGCCGTGGGGGTAAAACTGGCCTCCGGTCAAACCTACCGGGCCCGGCATATTATTTCCAACGCGACGCGGTGGGATACCTTTGACCATCTGCTGCCCACCGGGGCGGTGCCGCGAGCCGAACAGCGCTGGCGGCAGCGCTATCAGCGATCGCCCAGCTTTGTCAGTATGCATTTGGGCGTGGAGGCATCGGTGCTCCCTGCCGATACCGACTGCCATCATATTTTGCTAGACGACTGGGCCCAGATGGAGGCCAGCCACGGCACCCTGTTTCTCTCGATTCCAACGCTGCTTGACCCCAGCGTGGCACCGCCGCACCGCCATATTCTCCATGCTTTTACCCCAAGCTGGATGGCGGAGTGGTCGGATCTGACCCCCCAGCAGTACCGGGCCCAAAAAGCCGCGATCGCGGCGGCCATGATTCAACGGTTAGAGGCCCTATTTCCTGGGCTATCTCAAAGCATCGACTACCAATGTGTGGGCACCCCCCGCACCCACCGTCGATTTTTAGGCCGCGTGGATGGCACCTACGGCCCTATTCCAGCCAGACGCCTGCGCGGGCTACTGGGAATGCCGTTTAACCGCACCGCCATTAAAGGGCTCTACTGTGTGGGCGATAGCACCTTCCCCGGCCAGGGCCTAAATGCCGTGGCATTTTCGGGCTTTGCCTGCGCCCACCGAGTGGCGGCAGATTAGGGCAACTCGATGGGATTTGATCGGGCTGCGGCCCAGCAGAATTTGATACAGGATTCAATACAATTGACCCGTTGTTAATCGAGTTGCCCCGACTTTTCTATGAAACTGATTGGCATGTTAGATTCGCCCTATGTGCGGCGGGTTGCGATTTCGCTTCAGCTACTGGGCCTTTCGTTTGAGCATGAGCCGCTGTCGGTGTTTCAAACCTTTGAGGCGTTTCAGCAGATTAATCCTGTGGTGAAAGCGCCTTCGTTGATTTGCGACGATGGGCTGGTGCTGATGGACTCGACCCTGATTTTGCAATATGCGGCGGCGATCGCCCCCGATCGCTCTCTACTCCCCACTGATCCCAATGCGCTAAAGCGATCGCTGCAAATGATTGGTCTGGCGCTGACGGCCTGTGAAAAGAGCATTCAGATTGTATATGAGCGTCAGCTCCGCCCCGCCGAAAAGTTTCACCAGCCGTGGATTAGCCGGGTAACGGGGCAGCTCCACGCAGCCTACGATGGGCTGGAGCGGTCTCTACAAGCGCAACCGCTAAGCTTTGCTCGCGAGGGGATAACCCAAGCCAGCATTACCACTGCTGTGGCCTGGTATTTTACCCAGCAGGTTGTGCCGGAAGTGATCAATGCGGAGAACTATCCTGGGTTGCAGGCTGCTTCTGATGTGGCAGAGACGTTAGCAGAGTTTAAGGCTGCGCCCTATGGTGATGGAGTGGTGCAGTTTTTGGTGTGAAGTCGTCTCGCAGATAGGGCAACACCATGCTGAGAAAAACGACCGGAATATGCCCGTTGAAGACATTCGTCAGGTGGCAGAGACATTTGTGCTGGCAAACTGCTTTGACCCCAAGATCGTAGAGCTGAAATTTTCGATACCTTGAGCGGAGAAACCGGGTTTTTGACAAAAACCCGGTTTCTGGCAGCGTGAGCGATAAAGCGACGGTGCCACAATTGACTGCTTGACTTAGAGCGCGCTCTAACTTCTAACGTGCAGGCATGGAACAATCACTCACCATTCAACAAGTCGCTGAAGCAACCGGATTGAGCGTTCACACCTTGAGGTATTATGAGCGCCGCAATCTTATTGCGCCCATTAACCGCTTGGCCAACGGACATCGGCGCTACTCCTCAGACGACCTGCGCTGGATTGAGTTTTTGAACAAGTTGCGGCTGACAGGAATGCCCGTTCGGCAAATGCAGCAGTATGCAGAGCTGGTAAGGACGCACCCTAACACCGCATTTGGAGAACGCCGCCAGATTTTAACTGCTCATCGGGAGGTAGTTTTGGAGCAAATTCAACAGCTTCAGGCCAATCTGGCCGTTATTGATTGGAAAGTTCAGCACTATTCACATCTTGAAGAGGAGTTACACGCCCATGAAAACATCGACGACGCCGGAAAAGGCTCCCCAGTCTAAGCACTTTCAAAGAGGATGGCAGCAGCTCAAAGTGGTAATCCAGATGGTAGTTTATGCTGGCTTCCCGGCAGCGCTCAACGGAATGACGGTAGTAAAGGAGGGCTTTGCATCATGAAAACGCGCATTCTAGGAAAAGACTTAACAGTTTCGGCCATTGGATTAGGCTGCATGGGCATGTCGGAGTTTTACAGTGGTCGGGATGAGGCTGAGGCGATTGCCACTCTCCATCGTGCCCTTGATTTGGGTGTGACCTTCCTCGATACCGCTGATATGTATGGGCCGTTTACAAACGAAGAATTGGTGGGCAAGGCTATTCGCGATCGCCGCGAGCAAGTGGTGATTGCCACTAAGTTTGGCAATGTACGAACTCCTGACGGTGGCTGGGGTGGCGTGTGTGGCACACCTGATTATGTCAGACAGTGCTGTGATGCATCCCTCAAGCGATTGGGGACGGAAGTAATCGATCTCTACTACCAGCATCGGGTAGACCCGAACACACCGATTGAAGAAACGATTGGCGCTATGGCTGAGTTAGTGCAGCAGGGAAAAGTGCGCTATTTGGGAATGTCGGAAGCGGCTCCTGCGACAATTCGACGCGCCCGTGCAGTCCATCCCATTACGGCGCTGCAAACAGAATATTCCCTATGGAGCCGGGAACCAGAGGACGAGATTTTACCCGTGGTTCGAGAACTGGGAATCGGCTTTGTGCCCTACAGTCCACTTGGTCGTGGTTTCCTATCAGGGGCGTTTCAGAGTCTCGATGACTTGGCTGAAGATGACTATCGTAGGCGTTCACCCCGATTTCAAGGCGACAACTTTGCCAAGAACCTGACACTGGTCGAGCAGGTGAAGATAATCGCGGAGACTAAAAGCGTCACTTCTGCTCAAATCGCGATCGCTTGGCTGTTAACGCGAGGCAACGATATTGTGCCCATCCCTGGGACTAAGCGACGGCGCTATTTGGAGGAAAATGTTGCAGCAGTGGATATCACGCTGACGACAGATGAACTCGATCAAATCAATAAATTGATTCCCCAAGGGGCAGCAGTAGGCGATCGCTATCCTGATATGAGTACGGTTAACCGCTGACTAACACTCAACGTTGAGAGATTAGGGCTAATCATT
>JBCDFX010000497.1:0-3292 GCA_039177155.1 Cyanobacteria bacterium P01_H01_bin.119 | reverse complement strand
GTTCAGCTTAACGATACGCACCCTGCGATCGCGATCGCAGAGCTGATGCGGCTTTTGGTCGATGAACACCGCGTGAAGTGGGATCTGGCCTGGTATATCACGCAAAAAACCTTTGCCTACACCAATCACACCCTACTGCCCGAAGCCCTGGAGCGCTGGCGGGTTACGCTGGTGGGCGATTTGCTGCCGCGTCACCTCGAAATTATCTATGAAATTAATCAGCGCTTCTTGGATGAGGTGCGAATTAAATTTCCCGATGACGGCGATCGCCTCAGCCGCATGTCCCTAATTGAAGAAGGTGACGACCGCTATGTGCGGATGGCCCACCTTGCCTGTGTTGGCAGCTTTGCCATTAATGGCGTGGCGGCGCTGCATACCGAGCTGCTGCAAAGGGACGTGCTCCGTGACTTTTATGAAATGTACCCAGAGCGCTTTACCAACAAGACCAACGGCGTCACGCCTCGGCGGTTTATGGTGTTGAGCAATCCACAATTGACCGATTTAATCACCTCTAAAATCGGCACCTCGTGGATCAAGCATTTAGACGAGCTGAAAAAGCTAGAAGCCTACGTGGAGGATCCACAGTTCTGTCAGGACTGGCGTGATATTAAGCTTGCCCAAAAGACTCGCTTGGCCAGAGTGATTCAGGAGCAGTACGGCCTCACCGTCGATCCCCACTCCATGTTTGACATTTTAGTGAAGCGAATCCACGAGTATAAGCGTCAGCATTTGAAAGCGCTTCATATCATCACCCTCTACAACCGGATTAAAGCCAATCCCGATGTGGATATTACCCCCCGCACCTTCCTGTTTGGCGGCAAGGCTGCGCCAGGCTACTTTATGGCCAAGCTGATCATTAAGCTAATCAACTCCATTGCCGATGTGGTCAACCGAGATCCCGACGTGCGCGGTCGGCTGCGGGTGCTGTTTATGAAAAACTACAGCGTCAAATTTGCCCAAAAGATTTACCCCGCCGCCGATCTATCTGAGCAAATTTCCACAGCGGGTAAAGAGGCATCGGGGACGGGCAATATGAAGTTTGCGCTTAACGGTGCACTCACCGTAGGCACCCTAGATGGCGCAAATGTTGAAATTCGCGAAGCCGTTGGCGACGAAAACTTCTTCTTATTTGGTCTAACCACCGATCAGGTCTATGAGATGAAGGCTAACGGCTATAGTCCTATGGACTACTACAACAGCACGCCTGAACTGAAAAAGGCTATTGACCGGATTGCCTCTGGGTTCTTCTCCCACGGCGATACGCAGGTGTTTAAGCCTTTGCTCGACGCGCTGATGTATGAAGATCACTACATGCTGCTTGCAGACTATCAGTCCTATATCGACTGCCAGGATCACATCGCACAGGTGTTCCGAGACAAAGATCAGTGGACGCGCATATCAATTTTGAACTCGGCTCGCAATGGCCGATTCTCCTCCGATCGCTCTATTCAAGACTATCGTCGAGATATCTGGAAGCTCGATCCGGTGGAAATTGAGCTAGGGGCATACGTCCCGGCAGAAGTACATCTAGACGTATAGTTTCCAGAATATCGCTTCCAAAATATCGCGATGCGATTACCTTAACGATGCAACGGCTAACGCTGTTGCATCGTTGTTTTTATGGCCCAATTTTTATGGCTAGGCCGATTTATAAACTGCTTCAAAAACTACTCGACAAAGTAAACACCAAACATCACATAGTTATCCTGCTCTAGCTGAGCTAATGTCTCGTAAAAGTAGGCTTCCACTTCTTGGGTGTCAGTCTGTGCAACCAGTCTCAAGTAGGGGTGAGGCACGTCATAGAAGCTGGGCGCACTTTCGAGCTTGAGAGCGTAGCTATCTCCAGAGATCTCAACCACGGTATATGGAGTAATCTGACCACTTTGCCAGCGCACTTCGGTGGGGGTAATGATCATCGGGCCAAATGTGAATAACACTGAGCTAAGGGGCTCCCAGGTCTGAATCAGCGACTGGGGCAGGGCGCTCTGGGAGGCTGAGGGCGGCGCAGCGGATTCTGCAGGTTCAGGCGAATCAGCCGGGGAATTCTGTGGAGGCGGATTCGGCGGCGGTTCGGGGGACGAATTTGACGGCTGACTAGGCTGGGACGGCAGGTCTGAGTCTGAGTCTGATTCTGCTTCGGATTCGGACGATGGAGCGCTCTCTGCCGTCTGGTCTGAATGGGATGGATCTGGGGGTGCGGCAGAAGGCTGATTGCGATCGCAGCTCAGGTTTCCAAGCAGCATCAGCAGTCCCATCATCGAGCCTATTGCTTTTAGCAGCGTGGTCGCGTTCACCCCATTTTCTCCCGAAGGCCACAGCCTCACTATAGCTCCAGCTATCTTAGATTCAGTTACGTAACCCGGTTCCGTAGACCCAGTCTACATAGCATTTATACAGCTTTGGTCAGATGGCTCACCGCATTGAGTATTGCTGGAGTGGCTGCCATAGAAGCAATCTGCCTCGCAACCTGTCCGAATCTCTCGGCGGGTTACCACAATAGCAGTCGGGTCAATCTTCTGAGGTTCAATTAAGATAAGAGCGGTCTAATTCTTGTAAACAATTTCACCGCAATGGAATCGGCCCGGCGATGGTAGCTCGCGCGCTATGAAAGTGACGACTCAATTTATCCCTGTTATGGCGATCGCAGGGACTTTATTTGTCTTTGAGCTGTGGGAGAGTGAGCCGCCCCCAGCCCGATTACAATCTCAGTCCCAATCTGCCGTGCAGCCGCCGGGAGCCACTGCGCCAGAAACTGTAGCATCGATTTCGCCGATTGCCGCTCCTCAGCCGGAGCATTCTCAGGCCGTTGATCCTCAAACTATGGCCTCCCAGGGGCAAACTACAGCGCCTAACGGTAGCAGCCCAACAGACTCCAGCATCTTTCCAGATGTGCAAGACGATCCATACGCAACGGCTATCGACACTGCTTACCAACTGGGGTTAGTTGCCGGGTTCGACGACGGTACCTTTGCGCCCCAAGGCTCTCTCACCCGAGAAGCGGCGACGGCCATGGTAGTAGCCGCTTTGAAACAGCAGTTCTCGCTGTCGCTGCCGAACTCGCCAGAGTCTTTAGACAGTGATCCTTTTCCGGACGTAGCCAGCGATCGCTGGAGCATAACAACTATTGCAGCAGCCAAATCTATCGGAATCGTTAAGGGCAATGATTTGGGCACGTTTAACCCTGCACAGACTGTTAGCCGCGGAGAGCTGATGGCCATGATTAACGGGGCGATCGCCTATGCCCATCAGCAGGCCGGGCAAACACTGCTATCAAGCGACGCAGAGACTGTAG
>JBCDFX010000496.1:0-3295 GCA_039177155.1 Cyanobacteria bacterium P01_H01_bin.119 | reverse complement strand
GCCGGGCGCAATGGGCCGACCAATATAGAACACGCTGCCTAGCCCCAGCCCCAGCAAGCTAGACCAAATCAGCAATAGCCCCATATCGGCATTAAGGGATTGCCACTGGGGCAACAGCCCAACATTCTCTAGCACAATGGGCAAATGCAGGGTAAATCCTGCGGCGATCGCCATCGGCAGCACAATCAGCCAGATCGGCTCCGGCGATCGCAGGGTCATCTGTCCCACTGCACCGGCAAACATCAGGCCAAATACCCGCGCTACGCTAAAGGCCGCAATTCCATTCACCAGCAGCAGCAGAGCGACCATTAGCCCTGACTCAGCCGCCCAAAGCCCAGACGCCAGCTTGAGCATGGCCCAAAACCCACCCAGGGGCGGCAGAGCAACTAGGGCAAAAGCGCCCACAATCCAGGCTAGCCCTGTTACCGGACGCCGCTGCCACAGGCCACCCATCTGGGTCAGATCTTGAGTAATGACATTGATGACAACGGAACCAGCGCTCATCACCAGCACCGCCATTGCAAAGGCGTAGGTTAGCGCCAGCAGCAGCGCTGCCCCCGGCTGCTGGGTGCCCACGGCGACAAATACCAGCCCCATATAGGCGCTCGACAGATAGGACAGCACCCGCTTTACATCCACCTGGGCCACCGAAATCAACGTGCCGCCAACCGCCGTAATGGCCCCAATAGCCACCGTTACCGCCAGGGTTTTGGGGGAAAGGGCCAGGACAGGTTCTAATTTGACCAGCACCCAGGCCCCGGTTAGCACCACCACAGCATTTCGCAAAATAGTGCTGGGCAGCGGCCCCTCCATTGCTTCGTCTAGCCATAGATGCAGGGGAAACTGAGCGCACTTACTCATAGGGCCAGCGACCAAGCCCACGCCAATCAGCAGCATTAGCCGAGGATCGACCGAGGCCGTTTGGGCCCAAGCCCCTAGCTCCCGAAAGTCCCAAGTGTGGGCCAGTGGGTAGATGGCTAGCACCGCCATCAGCAGCACTAGGTCTCCTACCCGCTTTGTTAGAAAAGCGTCCCGTGCGCCTGTCACAACCAAAGACTGGTTATACCAAAAGCCCACTAGGAGATAAGTGCCAAGGGTCAAAATCTCCAGCAGCACGTAGTCAAAAAATAAAGAGTTGCACAGTACTAACGCACACATCCCTCCCTCAAACAGAGCCATAAAGGCAAAGAACCGACCCCAGCCCCAGTCCATTTCTAGATAGCCGACGGCATAAATCTGAGCCAGCAAGTTTAACCCGGTAACCACAATCACAGCGCCCAGGGTAATAGCGGAGACCTCCAGGGGAATTATGAGATTTAAATCGGCAACTTGCAGCCAGGGCGCAAAGAAAAATTGAGGCGATGAGTGCTGAGCCCATAGGGCATAAAAGGCCAGCAGGCTATGAACAAGTGCCATCAAGGTCGTCACAATGTTGATATAGCCGGCCGGACGTGGCCCGGTGCGCCGAATCAGTCCCGGTGACCAGGGGATAGTTAACAGTGCGCCCATCAACGGATAAAGCGGAATGAGCCAACTGGTTTCAGTAATCATAGAAATGTCGCAGAACGGCCAGTAGATTGGGCAGATTGCCAGGGGATCATGACCTAACCCAATACTTTTTGGTGTTTTTCTATGAACTAAATCTTTTTCGATTGAGTTCAGTCTATATTAAATTTAGTGTATGTCCGATGGGAAGATTTTGTCCAGCGCTTCATTGATTCAGTTCTATTAAAATAGAGAACTGAATTTATAAAATCATTTAATCGATCTATGCCTTATTCTGCAGGCGATCGCGCCGGCGGCTCAAACATTGCTCATCGTGCAAGGCTTTTAGCTTGGGCGCCCAGTGCTGGTGGCGCTCTGCAATTTTAGGTGCGATCGCCTCGGCTTAAGGGTTCACTCTCAAACGCGGCAGAAGGCGCCGTGCGGAGAGGACATCATCTGGGCTTTGCCAAGAGCAACCTTCCCTCGTTAGCCTATCCATGGACAGCCGGGGGAAACCCAGGAGCAATCATGGCCATTCAAACGCCCGACTGGGTTAAGCAAGCCGTTTTTTATCAGATTTTTCCCGATCGTTTTGCCCGCAGCCAAACCCTGCGCCGCGATCCGGCCATGGCTGTTCCCGTCGAGCCCTGGAGTGCCCCGCCCACCCCGGGAGGCTACAAGGGCGGTGACCTTTGGGGCGCGATAGAAAAGCTGAACTATCTGCAAGAGCTGGGTATTAACGCCATTTACCTCACTCCGATCTTTCAATCCACGTGCAATCATCGCTACCACACCCACGACTACTACCAAGTCGATCCGCTGCTGGGGGGAAACGAAGCCTTTCAGGCGTTTTTAGCGGCGGCCCATCAGCGGGATATCAAAGTGGTGCTAGATGGGGTTTTTAACCACGCCAGCCGGGGCTTTTTCTTTTTCAATGACATTCTGGAAAACGGGCCAAATTCTCCCTGGCTGGACTGGTTTCGAGTGGAAAAATGGCCCCTCTCAGCCTATGACGGTAGCCTGCCCGCCAACTATCGCAGCTGGGTCAATAACCGTGCCCTGCCCCAGTTCAACCACGACAATCCGGCGGTGCAGGAGTACATTATGCAAATTGGAGAACACTGGCTGCATCAGGGTATCGACGGCTGGCGACTGGACGTGCCCTTTGAGGTCAAAACTGAGGGGTTTTGGCAGCAGTTTCGCGATCGCGTCAAAGCCATTAATCCAGAGGCCTATATCGTGGGTGAAGTGTGGGTTGATGCGCGAGAATTCCTGGGGGGTGACCAGTTTGATGCGGTGATGAACTACCTGTTTACCGGCCCTGCGATCGCCTTTGCTGCCGGCGATCGCGTCGTTATGGAACATGTAGAATCCCCAGACTACTACCCCTACCCGGCCCTCGATGCTCAGGGCTACGCCGATAAAATTCAGGCCCTGCTGGATCTCTACGACTGGCAGGTGCAGCAGGTACAGCTTAATTTACTCTCTAGCCACGATATTGCCCGCGTACTGACCGTTGTGGGGGAAGACGTCACCAGCGTGATTTTGGCTGTGGTGCTGCAAATGACGTTCCCGGGGGCTCCGTGCATCTACTATGGCGACGAAGTTGGGGTAGCCGGCGGGCTAGATCCCGACAACCGCCGGGGCTTTCCCCCTGAGTCGCAGTGGAATCAGGATTTGTTTAAAGTCCACCGGGAACTGATCCGCCTGCGCCACCTGCACCCGGCCCTGCAAACCGGCAAATATCAGGGGCTTGCGGCCAGCGGCCAGCTTTTGGTGTTTGCCCGTATTCTGCCAGAGCAGACTATCG
>JBCDFX010000495.1:0-3302 GCA_039177155.1 Cyanobacteria bacterium P01_H01_bin.119 | reverse complement strand
GGGGATTGGATCGTTTTCAAAATGCATTCCACTCCACCTCACAGTAGCCTATGGAAAGAGTCTCAACCAAAGCGCCATGATTAATCCCCCGTCCCTAATCGCCTTCGACTTTGATGGTGTCATTTGTGACGGTTTAATAGAGTATTTCCAGACGGCTTGGCGGGCCTATCGTGAACTGTTTACCAGTTCACCCCCAGAGTCACCCCCAGAGTCACTCCCAGAACCGCCCCCAAAACTGGCCGACCAGTTTTATCCCCTGCGGCCGGTGGTCGAAACAGGTTGGGAAATGCCGATTCTGCTGCGAGCCCTGCTGACTGACAATGCCCCAGCCAGCATTTTAGAAGACTGGCCGACACTGGCCCAAACGGTGCTTAAGCAGTCTCAGCTCACCTCAGCCCAGGCTAGCGCCGCTGTAGACGGGGTGCGCGATCGCTGGATCACTACCGCCCTAGACGATTGGCTGGCGCTCCATCGCTTTTATCCGGGAGTGCTAGAGCGATTGCAGGCGATTCAAGCTAGCGATCGCCAGCTTGTTATTATCAGCACCAAAGAAGGGCGATTTATTCGGCAACTGCTAGCTCAGCAGGGGTTAAACCTGGAGGATAAGCAAATTATCGGGAAAGAAATCAAGCAGCCTAAATATGAGACTCTGCGCCAGCTTCACCAGGAACAAGGTCATCAGACCATTTGGTTTATCGAAGATCGGCTTAAAGCACTTCAGTCAGTCGCTCAGCAACCCGATCTGGTAGATGTGGTATCTCTCTTTTTGGCAGACTGGGGCTACAACTTAGAGCGCGATCGGGCGATCGCCCTTAAAGATAGTCGCCTAAATTTACTGTCTCTGGCCAAAATAAAAAAAGATATTGCCTACTGGCCATAATTTGGGAGAGCAGACGGGTTCAGCAACCGTGGGAGGCTAACGTGAAGTTCAACGGCGGCAGGCCATCTTTTGCCTCTGACCGACCAGCTAACGCCCGCCCGTTGCAGCGAGGTGTTAGCCTGCTCTAGACTTAGGTATATACGCTCGACCTGTCCGTATCATGAGCTATCGCGACATCATTACGATTGAACCTGATAAGCGTGGTGGCAAGCCTTGCATCCGCCGGATGCGGATTACCGTCTATGATGTTCTGGGTTGGTTAGCAGCTGGCATGTCTTCCACTGAAATCATTGATGACTTTCCAGAATTGACAGAAACCGACATTAGGGCCTGCTTAGAGTTTGCCGCTGATCGCGAACATCGTTTAGTGGCGTCAGTGAGTGCTGCTTGAAATTGCTGTTCGATCAAAATCTTAGCCGTAAGCTGGTCAAGCGGTTAGCTGATATTTTCCCCGAATCCAGCCATGTCCAATTTCACAATTTAGCTGATAAAACAGATACTGAAATTTGGGAATTCGCCAAGCTAAATGATTTTTGCATAGTGACACAAGATGCAGATTTCCCGGAAAGAAGTCGGCTTTATGGTTCTCCACCCAAAGTTGTTTGGCTCCGATGTGGCAATGCACCAACCAGTAAATAGGATTTCGCGCTGACCGGACACGAATAACCCCGCAAAACCGAGCAATCATGTTGAGACGTTTCGGTGCAGTGAGGCTAAGTACAGCCTGATTAATTTTGTTAAATCAACTCGCTCGGATTTTATTGCTTTTAACTCCTTAATACGTGTTGCACTGACATATCCAAAAGCTTCATCTAGATTGCTGATATTGCGATGGATTATCTCAGATCTCGAAGCTAGAAAAATCAACCAGCGATCGCTAAGTATATTCCAGTTGGGGAGCTTTGTCGGGCTAACGTTCGCAATTACCGGACGCAGATAACTTCTGCTAAAAACAGTACACTTTAAAGTTCCGTTGCATTGCGGTTGTTATAGAGCAACCCGATCACCTCGTATTTGCTCTGCACCAAGCCGTCTTCAAACTGGCGCGTTTCAAGATGATACAATCTGACATCGTGAGGAAGAGAACTAAAAAGTGGAATCCCTGTACCTATGAGGATTGGCACTTTAGTAATGATTAATTGCTGAATCAAGCCTTCACGAAGAAATGCTTGGATCGTCTTTCCACCATCAATGTATAGATGCTTAAATCCGCGCTCTGATAAACAGCGAACCACTTCTCTTGGCGGCGCACAGATAGACTCGATTGTTCCTGAAATGCCATTAGGGATGTCCACTTTCCGACTACTTAGAACAAATACAGGTTTTGGACCATAAGGCCATGAATCGAGGGGCAATACCGATTCGTAGGTATTCCGACCCATGACAAGCGCATCGACTGAATCTATAAATTCCTGATACCCGTAGTCTTCTCCACCCTCTACATACTCCCCACTGGGTAGCCAGTCAATCTCACCATTCTGACGTGCGATGAAGCCATCAATGCTTGTTGCGATATATACAGTAGCTTTCATGCTTTTCTCAATAATGCTATTGCCGTCGGGTAAAGGAGGAAGTTTTGGATATAGCTCCCTCCCTCCCCTCAGAACCATACGTACAACTTTCACTGTATACGGCTCAAGCAATCTCTACTGTTTACCGATGCAATTGTGAATGGCAGACCAAATGAACGGCTACCAAATTATGGTAATAGTTGGCCCAGCCTCGGAGGATGGGGTTGAGCACTTTAAGAAGGCTTTTGGGTCGGGTTGACTCTGTATAGGAGAGAAAGAAACGACTCCCTTTTGGCGCTGAGATGGCAGCATAATGATGTGAGCGATTCGGCACTGACTGGGTTCTCCCCCATTACGCCACTATGAGCCTTCTCTCCGGAACAGACAACCCGGCAATGATCCGGCTAAACAACATTGGCGTGACCTATCCAGATGGCCATGTCGCACTCAAATCAATATCGCTACAGCTCAATCGGAGTGAGTTCGCGGTTGTTTTAGGGGCGTCGGGAGCCGGTAAGTCTACCCTGCTGCGAACGATTAATTACCTGATCCCACCCAGCCAAGGGAACATACTGGTAAGCAGGCTAGGTCGCGGATCAAGCCAAACGTTTCAGCCCTTAGCAGATGCCGGCACGGTGCGATCGCATCGTCAGCAAACCGGCATGATCTTTCAACAGCATCAACTGATCGAGCGTCAGTCAGCCCTACAAAATGTGCTGATGGGTCGGTTCGCCAACTATTCCTTCTGGCGCAGTCTGCTGCCCTTGCCTCAGCCAGACCAGCAGCTCGCCCTCGACTGTCTTCTGCGGGTTGGCCTGATTGATAAGGCCCTCACCCCCGTCAAAAACCTCAGCGGGGGGCAAAAACAGCGGGTCGGCATTGCCAGGGCACTGGCCCAACAGCCTCGGCTG
>JBCDFX010000494.1:0-3321 GCA_039177155.1 Cyanobacteria bacterium P01_H01_bin.119 | reverse complement strand
GTGATTTTTTCGTCTAGGGCTTCAGAGAGCTGCTGCCAGAGCTGGGAGCCTGCGGTGCGAATATAATCGTGGGCATAGCCCGCAGTTTCAGCAATGGCTTGGTAGGTTTGCCCGTCCCAACAGGCCCGAAACACTAAATCTTGTACCGTACTCATCCGATGAGGCTTAAGGAGCTGGTCAACAAGCTGAAGTGCTTCATCAAGGGTCATAGTGATTGGGGATGAACGTTTGTCCATCTTATACAGAAAGTGAAACTGAATCAGAAGTTCCCAACGGTCTTTGTAGGAACAGTTTCCAGAGGAACAGCGCTAAACAGCTACTCGCATATTCGTCATCTTTCTCACGCCATCAGGATAACTTACGGCAATTGCTTTAGATCCCCTAAAACCTTTGCCCAGTCAACTTAATCCAGCTAACCGAGCAGCTATGGATATCAGGGTAAAATCTGACTGGCGCACTTTCGGAGGATAGACCCCTGACAACCCGCATCGTATTGGTTCGACACGGCCAAAGCACATACAACCTGCAGGGCCGCATCCAGGGGCTTTGCGACGAATCTTTCCTGACCGAACTGGGTCAAACCCAGGCCAGCAAAGTCGGTCATGCCCTACTGGGTTTACCCATTGACGCCGTTTACTGCAGTCCACTGAAACGGGCAAACCAAACCGCTAGCTTAATTGTAGAAACTCTGCGTGGGGATGTGCCCAACCTACCTGATCCAGTTCAGAGCGCGGATATCAAAGAGATTAGCCTGCCGCTATGGGAAGGACTCTCCTTTGACGAAGCTGAGGTTAAATATCCAGACGAGTTCAGGGCTTGGCGACATCACCCTGACACCATGATGATGCAGAAGCCGGGAGAGGCACCGTTTTATCCCTTTCAGAATTTACACCAGCGGGCAAAACGCTTTTGGCAAAGTGTGCTGCCGAATCATCTCGGCCAGACCTTAGTGGTGGTTGCTCACAGCGCCATCAACCGGGCTTTGATTAGTACGGCGCTGGGGCTAAAAATTGACAAACACAACCAGCTCCATCAGTCCAACTGCGCTATTAGCGTGCTGAACTTTTCTGGGCTGCTCGGAGAGCCGGTGCAGCTCGAATCTATGAATATCACCAGCCACGTAGACGAGCCCCTGCCCCCCATGCGCAAACACCATTATGGGCCGCGCTTGCTGCTGGTGCGCCACGGCGAAACGGACTGGAACCGGGACAAGCGATTTCAGGGGCAAATGGATATTCCGCTTAACGATAAGGGGCGCTCTCAGGGACAAAAGGCGGCGGAATTTCTTAAAACGATTCCTATTGACGCGGCGGTAAGTAGCTCTATGGTCCGCCCCAAGGAGACCGCTGAGCTGATTTTGCAGCATCATCCTGATATCGAGCTAACCCTAGACGATGGCCTGCGGGAAATCAGCCACGGCGCATGGGAAGGTCTATTTGAGGCCGATATTGAAGCGGGCTACCCTGGGTTGCTGAAGCAGTGGCAAAACTCCCCCGAAACGGTGCAAATGCCCCAGGGAGAAAATTTGCAGGATGTCTGGCAGCGGGCGATCGCGGCCTGGCGGGCAATTGTCGCAGCCCATAGCCACAGCGATCAAAAAGTCACCGTGCTAGTGGCGGCTCACGATGCGGTTAACAAAGCGATTTTGTGTCATGTCGTCGGCTTTGGCCCGGAGCAGTTTTGGACCTTTAAGCAGGGCAACGGAGCCGTGAGCGTGATTGACTATCCCAACGGCGTAGACAGTCCCCCGGTGCTAAAAGCCATGAACATCACCACTCACCTCTCAGGCAGCGTTTTAGATAAAACGGCGGCGGGAGCGCTTTAGGGCGGCTGAGTTCAGCTATGGTAACCACGCTGATTCAACAGGTGCGAGTACTCGATCCGGTGGCGCAGACCGATCGGGTGCTAGATGTATGGATTGAGTCGGGACAGTTGAGGGCAATCGCTGAGACGATTGCCGTTCCGGACGACGCGGTCTGTATTGACGGCAGCGGCAAAATTTTTGCACCAGCCCTGGTCGATCTCTACAGCCACAGCGGTGAACCCGGCTATGAGTCACGGGAAACCCTAGATTCTCTCAGGCAAAGCGCCAGCTCAGGAGGCTTTTCGCGGGTTTGCGTACTGCCCACTACCCATCCCGCCGTGGATAATCCCGGTTTGGTCAAACAGGTGATGGCGGGGAACCTGCTGGGTGAGCCTCAGCTTTTCGTTTGGGGGGCCGCGACGCGGGGAGCGAGGGGAGAGGCGATCGCAGAGCTAAACGATTTGGCTCAAGCCGGGGTGGTGGGCTTTAGTGACGGCCAGCCCTTGACCGATGGCCTGCTGGTCAATCGCCTGGTGGAATACGCCCAGCAGGTAGGCAAACCGCTGGCGCTCTGTCCCCATGCTCCAGGGTTGATGGGAGATGGGAGTGCCCGTGAAGGGGCTGTGGCTTTACAGCTTGGTCTTACAGGCGACCCGGCTGCCTCAGAAACCTCAGCTCTGGCGGCTTTGCTAGAAGCGATCGCGCCATTTCCCATTCCCATTCACCTAATGCGAATTTCTACCGCGCGGGGAGTCGAGCTAGTTCAACAGGCTAAGGCCAAAGGATTGCCGATTACCGCCAGTACCACCTGGATGCACCTGTGCTTTAACACTCAAGATCTCCACACCTATGATCCCAATCTGCGATTAACACCGCCCCTCGGAAATCCAGCGGATCAGCAAGCCCTGATTGAAGCGGTAGAGACCGGCATTCTTGATGGGATCGCCGTTGAACACAGTCCCTACACCTATGAGGAAAAGACGGTCCCTTTTAGCCAAGCCCCTCCGGGTGCCATTGGCTTAGAACTGGTGCTGCCCGTCCTGTGGCAAAAATTTGTTGTGCCCGAAATCTGGTCGCCCCTGACCCTGTGGCAAGCCCTTAGCGATCGCCCCGCCCGGTGCCTTCAGCAAACGCCCCCCAGATTATTGGTAGGTGAGCCCTTAGAGGCTCTGCTATTTGATCCAGTCCAATCTTGGCAGGTCTGCCCCGCTCACCTCAAGTCGCAGTCGGCCAATACACCCTGGTACGGACAAACCGTGCAAGGAAAAGTCACAGAAACCTGGGCTTTTCAGCCATTTCATAGACCTTAAGGTTGCAGGCTCTAGAGACAAGGACTTTGGAGTCAGCAAGGATATAGCAATCCGGCGGAAGATTCAGGCACGGTTATAAATCAGATTGGCTCTGCATCAACGACTCTAGCGACCCTGGGTACTGCAAACAATCTGACCAAGGCTGTTCAGATTGTTTTTCGCCCATCGCTTTAGCGACGCTGGGTGCGGTAAACAATCTGACCAAGG
>JBCDFX010000493.1:0-3326 GCA_039177155.1 Cyanobacteria bacterium P01_H01_bin.119 | reverse complement strand
GGCGCGGTGAGAAGTTGACGCCTTGCTTACTGCGAGAAGATGTCTCAATTATGTCATCACCCTAAAAAGACCCGTAGGTTTTGCCTGCAACCGGGAAATAGGTGTTTCCGCAATCTGTTACCTGGCACCCGCGTTTATGTCGTATCCGTAAATTGCGTCACCGCAATGTCAGGGTTGAAACAGTTCGCTAGCACAAATTCTTTGGCTACAGCCTCTATTGCATCCATCGGATAGTTGCTGAAATCATAAAACCATCCCTGCTGCATATTGGCCGCCTTGGGGTTGCCGTGGAGGTAGAGCAGAGTTTTCAGGTCGCGGAGTTGGCGTAACATAGCCCACGTAGGGGATGTACGGCGTACACCCTACATCCCCAGGCATACCATACACAACATCTGCACGGGGAATCTGATATTCCGACACATCCCGTAGGGGAGCACGGCTGTGCGCCCCTACGAACCGTGGTGCGCCCTTGATCAACCTGGGCATCCTAACCCTATTCCCCGTCGTCAATTCCTATGCCATACAGTCCCGACAAACACCACTGTCGGTCAATTCGTCTTAAGGGATATGACTATTCATCTGCAGGGGCTTATTTCATCACCCTCTGCACCTTTCAGCGCCAGTCCCTATTTGGGCAAATCATCGATGGCGCAGTGCAATTGAATGAAATTGGCAAAATCGTTGCAGAAGAATGGATGCAATCTCAATCCGTCTAATCCATCAAAGTTTTAATTGCTTGTGTTGCTGACGGCAACGACGCCTGTCTTGATTACTCAAATGCCAAAGAAACGCGGTTACCGCCAATGTCGCGCAAATCGGTTAACAGCTCGGCTACCTGTTCATAAGGTAAATCTCGATCGGCCTTAAGGATAATTTTGCCCTCGGCGTTGGCCAAAACAAACTGCTGTACCGCCTGCCCCAGAACGGACACCGTAACGGCTTCATTATCGAGCAAAATATTGCCCTGATTGTCTAGGCCAACAACTAGGGTTTCTGGGGCCTCCTCGCCAGCAGTCTCAACCTCTTCGGTGTCAACGCCGCTGCCGTCTTCACCGCTGCGGGGCAAATTGACATTGAGCAACTGCTGCCCGGTCAAGCTCATAGAGATAATGATAAAAAAGGTTAGCACGGTCATCAGCACGTCCATCATTGGCACCAGGTTGACCTCTGGCACGCGCGAGGCGGGACGCTGTTTGCGAGAGCGCATGGCCTATTCCTCCCCTGAGCCTGAGTCTTCCTCTGATGCTTCAATGGCGAGGGAAACGCGATCGCCCCCCACCTGCTTCATTTCGGCTAAAAACGTCAGCACCTCTTCGTAGGGCAAGTCTTGATCGGGCAAAATATAGACCGTGCGATTGTCTTCTGCCTCCAAAAAGTCCGCCATGCGCTGCTCTAGGCTGGCTTTGTCAATCGGTTCACGGTTGAGGCTAATTTGCCGCTCCGCGTCAATCTGCACAATAAATAAATCTCTAAGCTGTTCGGGTGTAATCTCCCTTTCAGCATCTTCGTCGCTTTTGGGCGGCAGTTGAACATCCATCACCCGCTCGGCGCTCAAGGTCATGGTAATCATCACAAAAAAGGCCAAAATTCCCATCATTACGTTGAGCATGGGAATCAGGTCTACAACGGGCAGTTTGCTGTCCTCTTGCTGCTGACGAAATCGCATCGGCAATCTGGCTCTCGATTCAGACGTAAATTAAGACGTGACGGGCTGGGGCGGGGCCGCCTCGCTCACCCCGTGATGGTTGTCTGCTGCTAGCAGGGCCGGTTCGTACCAGTACTGCCGGTAAACCAACTCCAGCTCGTTACCTGTATCAGAGAAATAGTCGATCTGCTGTGCCTGCAGAGTCACCATGACCCGAAACACCAGCAGCGCCAGAATTGCTACCACCATGCCCGCTGCAGTAGTAATCAGCGCTTCACCAATTCCTGCGGCAGCGGCGGAGGCTTGTTCTCCTGTGCCGCCGCCGCCAATATTGAGATTGCCAAAGGTAGCGATTAGCCCCGTTACTGTTCCCAGCAGTCCCAATAGGGGAGCCACTGCCACAACGGTCTCCAACAGTTTGTCGCCCCGCCGCATTTTGACAAACTCGCGATCGCCTGCGGTTTCCATTGCCAAGCGGAACGTTTCGGGGGAGGGGTGCTTAAGCTTAAGGGGAGCCAGCAAAAAGCGACCAATGGGTGAATCTTGGGCCTGGGCTGCGATCGCGGCGGCTTCACCAAGATCGCGGCGAGCCGCATCCAGCACATCTGAGACAATCTTGCCCTCGCGCTTGAGTAGACGGCCCCAAAACGTGGCCCGCTCAAAGGCTGTAGCAAGGGTAAGCACTGATGCGCCCAAAATAGGCACCATCACCGGGCCACCCCTAGCTAAAAAATCAATAACGGTAGTCATAGCGTTTACTCAGCTCACTCTCCAGCGAACAGGTACACAATCTATTCCACATTATCGGCCGTTTCCTCTAAAACGCCTTGGATATGGCGAATTTCTTCCCACTGCACATTGCCCTGCCCGTCTACGGTAACCAAAATAGCGGTGATGCGCTCTTGCCCCTGCAGCGGATCGCCAACCACATTGCACTCAAAGGACACATTGGGCTGATTGAGCCGGTAGGCGTAGCCGCAGTCTACCGGCGAGCGGGTTCCCACATCCTGCGCTAGCCCCGCTTCCAGTTCCGCTTCTAAGTCGGCCAGATTTAATATGATTCGAGTACTGTCCACCGTCCATTCGACATTACCGTCGTTGTCAATCTGCTGAACCTCGATATTAAAGTCCACATCGGTGGTGACGGTGCCCACACAAAAAAAGACCACGCCCTCCTGCTGAGTGATGCCGTCTGGACACTGCACCGACTGAAGCGAAATGCGGTAGCCTTGGCCCTCAATTTCGGTCTCAATATCTGCTGCCAGTTGGCGAGTATTGAGTTGTCCGCAGCCTGCCAGCAGCAGACTGCCCAAAAGCACTAAGTTAAACGGCTGCCGCCAGCAAATCCCCACAGATGCTCCAAATGGTGTCTAGCATATTTACGAAATCAGACTTCAATATAGAGCTTCGGATAGCGATCGCATGTAAACACAACGTTAAGGCGATCGCGCTAAATCTCACTCCAAACCTTTCAGCAGGTTGCCATACACTCTGAATCAAGAGAATTTTATAGTTTTCCTGTACTGTTTTAAGGCGTGTTTAATGGGTGGGGCCAAATAAAAAGGCAAGTCTTTTACAACTTGCCTCTATCAGGCTGCGTGCAACAAGAATAGGCAAGACACTCAAGAGACCAGCGATCGCCGGAAGTTAAAGAACTTCGTCAACAGGTTTTGCAAGAACG
>JBCDFX010000492.1:0-3338 GCA_039177155.1 Cyanobacteria bacterium P01_H01_bin.119 | reverse complement strand
GGTTGGCGCAGGCGATGAAAAGCCCTAGGGCAGACAGTTGAGATACATTTCGCTGTCCCAGTCGGTTGTGGTTGCCAGGAATTTTTCCCACTCGTCTCGCTTGTACCAGGCGTAGATTCGATACATGTCTCCCGGCATGGCGGATTTAATCACCTCGTCTTCCTCCAGCCGCTGCAGGGCTTCGCCTAGGGACATGGGCAGTTTCTTGACCTGTTTCCCTGCCTCCATCGCTTCGTAAAGATTGCGCTCTTCGGGTTCACCCGGATCGAGATTGCGCTTGATGCCGTCATCAAAGGCTTTGAGAATAGCCGATGCCATCAGATAGGGGTTCACCATAGAATCGACGGCCCGGTATTCAAACCGACCGGGGGCAGAGACTCGCAGCCCGCAGGTACGGTTTTGGAAACCCCAGTCGGCATAGACCGGCGCCCACAATCCGGTATCCCACAGCCGGCGATAGGAGTTAACTGTAGAGCAGCCAATTGCGGTGAGTGCGCTTAAGTGTTCGATAACGCCGCCAATAGCCTGGAGCCCGATGGGGCCGGGCTTAGTTTTGTGAATTTCAGGGTCAGGCAGAAAGGTGTTTTGGCCGCCTTTACGGTAATTAAAAACTCCGCTGTTGCCGGGCAAAGCCTCCAATCCGAGAAGATTTGGAGTATCTTCGCCGCCATACCAAAGGGAAAGGTTGTGGTGACAGCCGTTGGCTGATAGTCCCATAAACGGTTTGGACATAAAGCAGGCAATCAGCCCAAACTCGCGGGCTACCTGGGCGCAAATTTGTCGGTAGGTGGTGAGGCGATCGCAGGTGCGCAGAGCGTCATCAAACATAAAGTTCAGCTCTAGCTGACCCGGTGCATCCTCATGATCGCCCTGGATCATATCTAGCCCCATCGCATTGCTATACTCGATTACCTTGAGTACCACCGGACGCAGTTGCTCAAATTGATCGATGTGATAACAGTAGGGGTGGGTCGCACCGCCATCGGGCTTACCGTCGGGGCCTTTTTTAAGCCACATCATCTCTGGTTCGGTGCCGTGGCGCAGGTGCAGGCCGTTATGCTCCATCTGAAACTGCTCGTGGATGCGCCGCAGGTTGCCGCGACAGTCTGCCGTTAAATAAGCACCGGGGCCTTCGGGCTCTTCCCGGTTGCGAAAACAGGTGCAAAATACCCGCGCTACGCGCTTGTCCCACGGCAGTTGGCAGAAGGTATCTGGATCGGGGATGGCGACTAGCTCTGAGGCTTCTGGGCCATAGCCAATGTAGTTGCCGTAGCGATCTAAAAAGAGATTGGCCATCGCGCCGTAGACGAGCTGAATGCCGCGATCGGCAATGCTCTCCCAGTGGGCGGCGGGGACGCCTTTGCCGGTGATGCGCCCGGTGATGGACACAAACTGGTAATAAATGTATTGAATGCCGAGCTGATCAATTTTGGCGCGCACCTGCTTTACCAGCTCTGCGCGGTCGGGCTGGTTTGTATAAGCTTCTAAGTGCGTAAGCGTCTCTGGCTGAGAAATAACTGAGGTCACAGGCGATTCTCCGATGTACTCTACCTTGTGCTGAGGGGCGTTATCAGTTCAATATCCAATCAATAAATATCCAATCGTGTCAGGGCCCTTTAAAGTAGCGGTTGCACTCCTAGTCATATGGGGGATCGGGCGTGCTGCAGCCTGCCGCGTCAGGCTTTCGAGGTTAATTGATGACACGCCCTAGTAAATCGGGACTGTTGCTGTAACTTTGTAATTGCAGATACCAGAGATTGAGAATTAAAGGCTTAAGTCATGAAATCTTGGCTATTTGGCCTACGGCATCCCACCCCAGCGACTCAACCGCGCCGAGTTTGGATTGATATTGCCCTTCTTTTCGGAATTTGGGCACTGTCGGCCATAATTACGCTGATCTGGCTGCGGCTAGACCATACCCCGCCGGCCTGGGATCAGGGGGACCATCTCTCCCGCGCGATCGCGCACTGGCAGGTGCTACAGCAGGCCCGGCCATTTGACGGGGACTGGTGGCAGACGCTGTGGATGGAGTCGGCCAGTAAACGGGGGCCGCTGACCTATCTGTTTACAGTGCCTTTTTTTACTGTGTTTGGGGCGGGCTTTGATCAGGCGGTTTGGGTCAACCTGTGGTTTGCTGCCGTGCTGGTGGGGGCGACTTACGCGACGGGACGACGCCTTTTTTCGCGGCAGGCGGGGCTATGGGCGGCGGGGTTAACTCTGCTGTCGCCTCTGCTAATCACGATGCAGCGGGACTATTTGCAAGATTTTTCGATGACGGCGGTGGTGATGGTCATGGTGATGGCGATGACCTATTTTTGGTTTGAAAAACGACCGCTAATGATGAGTCTACTGGCGGTGTTGTGGGGAATCACGGCGGGGCTGGTGCTGCTAAATCGAACCTCTGGGGTGTTTTTTGTGCTGCCGCCAATCGTCTGGATGCTGGGAGTGGCGCTAGTGCGACGGCAGTGGCAGCGGGCCGCTCAGGTGCTGCTGGGCAGTGTGGTGGCGGGGCTGACGATTTGGCCCTGGTTTAGCACGGGCTGGCTGATGATTATTAGCACCACGCTGGAGTCTAATGCTTACGGAGTGGTGTACAGCGACGATCCGCAAGCCAATACGCTGGCGGGGTGGCTGTTTTATCCGCAGCGACTGCCTGAGCTGCTGTCGTGGCCGCTGTTGACAATGGCGGCGATCGCGTGGGGCCTGCTGATTGTCGATGCGCTATTGCGGTGGCGCAATGCGCCTGCAACGCTGGACTGGCTGAGGCTAGATGAACAGCGGTGGGCGAGTCTAAGCCGCTGGATTTGGCCGCTGGCGTTTATTGTTGGGGTGTATTTTTTATTTACCCTGGGCACCAATAAGCGACTGCGGTTTGTGCTGCCCCTGCTGCCTGTTATCTGGATTGTGCTGTGTCAGGGGGTTGTCAGCATTCGCCATCGCGGCTGGCGGTGGGGCCGCTGGCTGGCTGTGGGGCTGTCGTTTTATTTGACGGTGAGTCAACTGTTTGTCGGGGCGGCGCGGCCTCAGTATGCCCCGGGAGACTGGCCTAATCGGTCGGTGATTGGGGAGATGGTGGCGACAGCGCCCTATCTGAGACCTAACTTGGGCATTGCCGTAAATACGGCTGAGGTCAACGCCTTTAATATGAACTTTTACGGAGCGGCGGCAGATTTTCAGGTGTTTGCGCGGCAGGTGGGGCTGAGCCTGGAGACGGCGGTGCAAGATGCCCAAGCGCTGGATTGGTATTTAACTAAAACGGGGGAGCAGGGAGCCTATGGATCGATTGAGGCGGGTCAGCAGGTTCTAGTAGAGGCGATCGCAACGTCTCCAGAGATGGC
>JBCDFX010000491.1:0-3356 GCA_039177155.1 Cyanobacteria bacterium P01_H01_bin.119 | reverse complement strand
GTCGGCTGCGTTGTCAGCGCCCAAAGACAAAACATAATCGCCAGGCCAATCTGCAGAACAAGCTTCGCTCGGGGAGAGATGCCTTTGTTAGAGCGACGGCGCAAAACCTGCCAGTCGTCCAGCCAGCCAATGGCAGCGTAGCTTAGGGTCAGCGCCGAAACAGCCAGTGTGATAGGCGAAAATCCTGTAAAAATCAGCGCAATGGCGATCGCGACCGGAATAAAAAAGCTGCCGCCCATGGTGGGCGTTCCCGCTTTCTTAAGGTGAGCTTGGGGGCCATCTTCTCGAATAAACTGCCCTGTCTTAAGCCGTCGCAGCGCCGGAACTGCCCAGAGTCCGATTAGCCCGGTAACGATCGCGGCCACCACAAACGGCAGGGTCAAAGACGGCACCGATCCAAATTCACGCCCGGCGGCAAGATCTAATCCGATGGCTAGCAAACTCAGCCCTGCCCCAACGATCCAAAGCAGCGCATTGCCGGATAGCCCAACTGATTTTGCCGCTAAAAACTTAGCATCCACAGCAATTCCTTTCACACCACACCACACACTTCAGCTGTCCCTTGAGAGCTTCCGCATATTTAAGCGATCAAGCCCGGTTTTGACCAGCCAAAACAAATAAGTTTTATGAAGGTCGTCGGCACAACTCTCCTCACCGAAACGTCTAATAACGTTTCTTCACCTGATGCAACAATACAGGAATCTTTCCTGGGGCCCAAGTGTTCTACTGTACTAATTTTGTAAGGCAGACGCTCCTTAGTCGTCGTCCTCGTCTACCTCAAGATTGTCATCATCATCGTCATCGAAGCCGTCGTTACCCATCAGATCTGCGATTTCTTCGTTATCGGCTTCTTCTTTTTCTTCTTTAACGACTTCTACCGTCTCACGGGGAATAAGACGGCCAGTGCCCTCAAGCCATTTCAAAATAGATGCATTCTGCTGGAGGGGAATAATGGCGGCATGTTCTTCACGGGGAATTTGCCGAAGGGAGGGGTTATAGCTCATGGTTGGCTGATTAGAATCGATTGATATTCGACTGAGGGATTCAACTGGGAAACGGGGTTGGGGAACGGAAGCACCGCCAAGGTCTGCCCGCACTGATTGACAGATAATTGATGCGTCAGCAGCTATGCGGCATTGGCCGTAGCTGTGGCTTTTTAGTCTATCATCGGGCGGTTAGCCTGGAGAGACTTCTGTGCCACCATAGCCGATAGGATTAGGCGGGTGTGTTATGGCTTGCCCTCTTAGGCTTCTTGTTAGCCTTTTAAGGCTAATAAATAACGCGCCCCAGCAGGTTGAGGACATTTTAATGTTAGCCAAAGCAGATTTAAAGGCAGCGATCGCGGGTAAAAATCGCGGCATTTTGGCAAGCCGGGCGGATAAAACGGCTATCTTATCGGCGATCGCGAAAGTTGAAGAGCGCAATCCAACCCCAAAACCGCTGGAAGCCCCTGCTCTGCTTAATGGTGACTGGCGCTTACTTTATACCACCAGTAAAGATTTACTCGGCATCGATCGCTTTCCTATTCTTAATCTGGGGCAAATCTATCAGTCCATTCGCGTGGCGGAATCCAAAGTCTATAATATCGCCGAAATTGTTGGCGTTCCTTTATTAGAAGGCTTGGTTTCAGTGGCGGCAGGGTTTGAGCCAGTCAGCGATATTCGCGTCAAAGTGAGATTTGAGCGAGGCGTGATTGGCTCCCAGCGACTGGCAAATTATCAAACCCCGTCTCAGTTTATTTCCCAGGTGCAGGCCACACAGAAGTTCCCAATTTACAAGGCGATCGACTTTGAGATCAACAGCGAAAACCAGAAAGGCTGGCTAGAAATTACTTACCTCGACCAAGATATGCGTATCGGTCGAGGTAATGAAGGCAGCGTTTTTGTGTTGACAAGAGTTTAAAGGGTCATGCCTTTTGCTTAAGCTAGCCATATCTAAGCCCGCTCAAATGCTCTTGCTCAAGAAGTGCAGACTCCAGAATTGATCTCTAGGCTCAATCTACGCCGGGCAAACCTGTACAACTAAACCACGCTTGTCTATGGACTGAACTTCTGCGGCCTCACCCAGATCATCCACAATTCGATCGAGCATATCGCGGGCGCGATCGCGATGGTGATGCTCCCGGCCCCGCAGCCGAATCTGAAATTTTACCAAGTTGCCTTTATCTAGCCACTTCAGCGCTCGCTTAATCCGCCGTCCGTAATCGTTATCACCAATATTGGGACGAAACTTCACTTCCTTTAGCGTTGTGCGAGCGCTTTGAGACTGCCGCTTCTTCTGCTGATACTGATGCTTGCCGTAGTCCATGACCTTGGCAACGGGCACACTTTTGCCAGTGGACACAACCACCAGGTCGAGACCTGCATCTTTTGCGGTTCGCAGAGCATCTTGAGTATCGGTAACGCCTAAGTTGCTGCTGTTCTGATCAATAAGCAGTACTTGACTCGCTCTAATATTGCGGTTAACCAGGGCTTTCTGTTGCTTAGCGATAGTGCTATTTCTCCAAAAGTTCTACAAAAAATATAAGGATGTAGTCTTTAAAATTAGCAGTTTTGCCTATCAGCACATCCCCCTAGCGATTGAATCTGGGCTGTGATGATGAAGGCTGTGATGACAGAGGCTGTACGACGACCAGACTGACCCTGCTGGCAATTCGCCGAAACATTTGGACGGGGTGTAAGTTATGGCAGTGGAGTAGGCGGGTAGATTGTTGAACAGAAACTGGCGGTCGTTCTCCATCGTTTTAGCCCTGTTGCTGATGCTCGGCATGGGGATCTGGTTCGTGGAGGCCCTGGTGAGGCTCCACGGCAGTCTTGCGTTAATTTCGCCGCTGCTGGCAAATCTGACGCTGGCTGTGATAGTGCTGCTGGGGTTGATGGCTGCGGGTGGCCTGGTGTATTACGGCTACCTGTTTCTGCGCCCCAAACGGCGGCGATCGCGTCCCAAGCCCCCTAAGACCAAAGTGGAGGCGGCTGAAGCTGCTCTCAAAGCCATCGATCAGCAGGTGGCGCAAATTCAAGATGAAGTGGCCCGGCAGACGCTACGCCAAGCCTCTAAACGGCTAACGGCAGACTACCAGCGGGGACTCATTAAACTGGCCGTATTTGGCAGCGGTGCCGTTGGCAAAACGTCGCTGGTTAACGCACTGGTGGAGCAGGTAGTGGGCGAGGTCAGCGCTGTCCGGGGCACCACAAAAGAGGGAGAAACCTATCGCTTAACGCTGCCTGATAGCGCCTGGCAAATCTGGATTACAGATACCCCTGGCCTATTGGAGGCAAACGATCGAGATAATCAGGCCGCGATCGCCCGTCGCATCGCCGCTAGCGCCGATTTACTGCTGTTTGTAATCGACAATG
>JBCDFX010000490.1:0-3365 GCA_039177155.1 Cyanobacteria bacterium P01_H01_bin.119 | reverse complement strand
TTTTGGCGATCGCCATCGAAAAGATGGCCAACGCGATTAAAAAAATTTCTACCCAGCGGGGCCACGATGTCTCAGAGTACGTGCTGTGCTGCTTTGGTGGTGCCGGGGGGCAACATGCCTGTTTGATCGCCGAAGCCCTGGGAATGACCAAAATTTTTCTGCATCCCTATGCTGGGGTGCTCTCTGCGTACGGGATGGGGCTGGCAGATGTGCGATCGCTAACGGAACAATCCGTAGAGCGCCCCCTAGACACTACCGTGGTAGAACCGCTGAGGCAGATTTTAGACGCCCTGGCCCAAACCGGGCGGCAGGATCTGGCTAACCAGGGCCTAGAAAGCCCTACCCAAGACTCTCCACTCACCTCAGCTCATCCCATTATCGTGCAGCCCCGTGTCTACCTCCGCTACGCCGGGACAGATGCCGCGATCGCCATTGACTATGGGCGCTTAAAAGCCATGACTGACGCCTTCCAGCAGGCCCACCAGCAGCGCTATGGCTTCACCATGGACAAACCCTTAATCGTAGAAACTGCCGCGGTAGAAGTTATTGGCAAAATGGATTTGCCGCCAGAACCTCAAGCGATCGCATCTCGCACCACTGCTCTCACGCCCCAAACCACCGTTCCTCTCTATACCCGCGATCAGTGGCACACCGCTCCTGTCTATCAGCGAAGTCATCTGCAGGCGACCGATACCATTTCTGGCCCTGCCCTGATTATTGAACCCACAGGCACCAATGTTGTAGAACCGGGCTGGCAAGCCACCCTCACCGGACAAAATCACCTGATTCTTCAACAGACCCCCGGTGCCATAGCTGATGATGTTACTCCACGCTCCCTCTCTCCCCATCTCTCTATTTCCCCATCTCCCCCCCCCGACCCCGTCCTGCTAGAAATCTTCAACAACCTCTTCCGAGCCGTGGCCGAAGATATGGGCGTCACCCTGCAAAACACCAGCTACTCCGTCAATATCAAAGAGCGCCTAGACTTTTCCTGCGCCGTCTTTGACGCTGAGGGGCAGCTGATTGCCAATGCGCCCCATATCCCAGTCCATCTCGGATCGATGGGAGAAAGTGTGCAGAGCCTGATTCGCGATCGCGGCTCCGATCTCAACCCTGGAGATGTGTATGTGCTTAACAATCCCTACAACGGCGGCACCCATCTGCCCGATGTAACCGTGATTACCCCCGTATTCTTAAGTCAGCCAGAAAGTCAGCCAGAGGGGACCAGCCCAAACGCTGAGCGCATCTGTCCTCAGTTTTATGTCGCCTCGCGCGGTCACCATGCGGATATTGGCGGTATTACCCCCGGCTCTATGCCCCCCACCAGCACCGCGATCGATCAAGAAGGCGTATTAATTAACAATGTCCAACTGGTGGCTCAGGGATGCTTCCGCGAGGCCGAATTTCGAGCGTTACTTACCGCTGGCCCTTACCCAGCCCGCAATCCAGATCAAAACCTAGCCGACCTGCAGGCCCAAGTTGCCGCCAATGAAAAAGGCGTTCAGGCGCTGGGCAAGCTGGTTGCTCACTACGGTTTGGACACGGTGCAAACCTATATGAACCATGTCCAAGATAATGCCGAAGCCTGCGTGCGACAGGTAATTGACCTGCTTACAGACGGCGCGTTTACCTACCCGATGGATAACGGTAGCCAAATTCAAGTTCAAGTCATGATTAATCGCGCTACCCGCAGCGCCACCATCGACTTTACCGGCACATCTCCTCAGCAGCCCTCCAACTTCAATGCGCCCACCGCCGTGTGCAAAGCCGCCGTACTTTACGTATTTCGTACCCTAGTAGATGACGATATTCCCCTCAATGGTGGCTGCCTAAAACCCCTAGAAATCATTATTCCAGCGGGATCAATGCTCAATCCCTATCCACCTGCGGCAGTAGTGGCCGGCAATGTGGAAGTCTCACAAGCTGTCGTTAATGCCCTTTATGGAGCCCTCGGTGTCCTCGCGGCAGCTCAGGGCACCATGAACAATTTCACCTTTGGCAACGCCCAGCATCAGTATTACGAAACCATTTGCGGGGGGGCTGGAGCGGGGCCAGCGTTTGACGGCGCTGACGCTGTGCAAACCCATATGACCAACTCCCGCCTAACCGACCCAGAGATATTAGAGTGGCGCTTTCCGGTGCTGCTTAAGCGATTTGCAATTCGAGCCAATAGCGGTGGTGCGGGCCAGTGTCGGGGCGGTCACGGCGTTATCAGGCAAATTGAGTTTCGAGAACCGATGACCACCGCAATTCTATCCGGTCATCGCCGCGTTGCCCCTTTTGGTTTGGCCGGCGGCGCTGCCGGGGCACTGGGCAAAAACCAAGTTCAGCGCCGAACAGGTGAGACTGAAGTATTGGATAGCCAAGCTGAAGTAGCCGTAGAAGCCGGAGACAGCATTGTGATTGAAACCCCAGGCGGCGGCGGCTTTGGTAAGCCTCACCCGTTCGATCTTTAAAACAGAAAATATCTCTGGGCCATTGGTAATACCTCGGCGGGTTCGCAGGTTAGCAATTCCCCATTGGCGCGAACTTCATAGGTTTCAGAATCGACTTCCATCTCTGGGGCCAGATCGTTTAGTTTCATATCGGCTTTGCTGAGGCTGCGGCAGTTGGCCACGGCTACTGCCGGTTTGGTTAGGCCGATTTGGGCCGGAATGCCTGCTTCTAGGGCGGCCTTGGAGATAAACGAAAGAGAGGTTGCTGCGATCGCGCCCCCATAGCTGCCAAACATAGGCCGCATATGGACGGGCTGAGGCGTTGGGATGCTGGCGTTGGGATCGCCCATTTGGGCCCAAGCGATCGCGCCGCCTTTGATTACAATCTCTGGTTTAACCCCAAAGAAGGCCGGCTTCCATAGACAAATATCCGCCAGCTTCCCCTCCTCCAGCGACCCCACCTGCTCAGCGATGCCGTGGGTAATAGCGGGATTAATAGTGTACTTGGCCACATAGCGCTTGGCCCGGTGATGTCATTTTGAGCAGAATCTTCCGGCAGTGGCCCCCGCTGCACTTTCATTTTGTGGGCCGTTTGCCAGGTGCGAATCACCACCTCCCCCACCCGGCCCATAGCCTGGGAGTCAGATGCAATCATGGAAAATGCGCCCAAATCATGCAGAATATCTTCGGCAGCGATGGTTTCCCGGCGAATGCGTGATTCGGCAAAGGCCACATCTTCTGGAATGCTGGGGCTTAGGTGGTGACAGACCATCAGCATATCTAAGTGCTCGTCCAAAGTGTTGCGGGTGTAAGGACGGGTGGGATTAGTGGAAGAGGGCAGCACATTGGCTTCGCCGCAGACTTTAATAATGTCCGGAGCGTGGCCGCCCCCGGCCCCTTCGGTGTGATAGGTGTGAATCACTCGATTTT
>JBCDFX010000489.1:0-3386 GCA_039177155.1 Cyanobacteria bacterium P01_H01_bin.119 | reverse complement strand
GCTCGGGATGCTCGCTATCTGGCCGATCGCATTTTGCTGGCAGAACGACAGGCGCGTGCTGCCACGGCCCTGCTGGAGCGATCGCCCTTGCTGGAAATCATCAACGATATGGCCTTAGGCTCATAAGATTCAAATCCAGCCGCGAATGGCGGCGCGATAGACTCCCTGATAGCGATTTTTGGCCTCTAGTTTGGTCAAACTGTTGTTGATGTGAAATTTGACCGTGCTCTCACTGATAAACAGCTCTTCGGCAATGCTGCGATCGCGCTTCCCTTCTACCAACAGCCGCATAATCTGCTGCTCTCGCTCTGACAATTTAGAAGCTCCAAAGTCAGCATGAGCGGCCTGTTTTCCGGGAGCAAGCGTCAAGATGATTTGATAGACCGACTCTTCCATCACCGGCTGCATCTCCAGCGTGCCGCCGAGTCCGGTTGCGAGAAAAGCCAGGTCAGTAAAGCCCATTTCCATTGTCGTTTTGGCTGCAGGAGTAGAGGAGACGGCTGCAGGGGTCTGCTGTTCGACGTCAGGTGGTGGCATCGTAGCGATCGCCTCAAGCGTCACCTCATCGGCCAAATAACGCAGTCGGCAATAGCTACAGTCCAGATCTCTGAGGGTCTCAGCTGCCCGTAAAAATAAATAGGTCAAGGAGGTCGGGAGAGGCAGCTCAGTGCCAACCAGCATGAACTGCGTTTCGCCCAAAATTCTGGCTATTTGATCAGAAAGAAAGACGCCCCGATCCCCTCCCCTCGATACCGATAGGGTGGTGACATGGTGCTCATGGGCGGCGTCAAGCGCTACGGTCAGCGTCATACAGAGAATCTGTAAAACCTCTAAAAATTCTGGGGCAAAGGTGCTTTGGCTAAACGCCGCCAGCACCCCCAAAACGCGATTGCTCGCCATCAGAGGATAGCCCGCAAAGCCCTGAATTTTGTTGGCCAAAGCCCACTGCCGATCTTTGACCCAGGGTTCCTCGGGCAGGCGATTACTCAAAAAAGGCACGCGGTTTTGAGCAATCTTGCCGACCTTGTAAGCTCCCATCGGCACCCGCGCAAAATCCCCGTCGAGGTGCGTATAGAGCCCTGAAGAGGCCACTAACCGCAAGGACACTTGGTCTGGCTCTAGCAGCCAGATGCGGGCAAATACGCAGTCAAATCTTTCCACCAGCGCATCGGTCACACGGGCTGCAATGGCGTCTGTGTCCAGCAGTCCGCTGAGGGTTTGCGAAACTTCATTCACCCGCTGCAAATTGTGGAGCAGCCGGGCTGTGTCAAACAAAGAATGAACTTGTGGCACCGGGAACGAAAGTAAAGACAGGGGTAATCAGCAGAAAGACACCGTTCATTCCTATTTCATGCACAACTTACCCTTTCTATTTGTATCTAAATCTTCAAAATGCCGCAGCAGGCGAAATACTCTAATGCTAAAAGCCTCGTGAGATCAGCATTACCGCGCCCATCCTAACTTTCTGGGCTAAGGGCTAGAATTCTGGCTGCCGCAGCCGTCAGGTGCCTCTTCAGCAAGATCGCTGAGGCCAGAGGTCAACTGAGGCCAGCAGTTAGTATGCAACAGTTTTGATGGTCGCCGGTGTATTAAAATTTGGGCAATTTTGGGCAATTGCCTAAAAGCCCCTTTAGCGTATTGCACCATGAGTAATTCTTCTCCCGAGGCGACGTCCAATTCGAGCGCGATCGCTAATTTTTTTGATTTTGCCGAACTGGACACCAACCTGCGCACCGAAATTATCGCGGGTGTCACCACCTTCATCACGATGGCCTACATTCTGGTGGTGAACCCCGGCATTCTTTCGGCGGCGGTTTTCTTGCAAGAGAGTGGTGATTTATTCGGTGAATTAGTCGTCGCTACCGGCGTCTCGGCAGCGATCGCCACGGTGATTATGGGCGTAATCGCTAAATATCCCATCGCCCTGGCTCCCGGCATGGGTCTCAACGCCTTTTTTGCTTTCTCCGTTGTGCTCGAACTCGGTATTGACTGGCGAGTTGCCCTGGCCGCCGTCTTTATCGAAGGCCTGATTTTTATCGTACTGACCCTGACTAACCTGCGGGCCGCGATTATCACGGCCATTCCCGAATGCCTGAAGCGTGCAGTTGCCGCCGGGATTGGCCTATTTATTGCCTACATTGCGCTATCGGGCAATCCTGAACAGGGGGGCGCCGGCATTATTGTGTCTTCGGAAGCCACCATCACAACTCTGGGAAATCTGGCGCAGCCGGAAACCCTGATGGCCGTCTTCGGTATTTTGCTAACGGCGGCACTGGTGGCCAGACGCATCAAAGGGGCGCTGCTGTGGGGCATTTTAGCCACGGCGATTCTCGGCTGGATTGTGCAAATCACGCCGGCTCCCCAAGGCGTTGTGGGACTGCCGGTGTGGCCTCAAGATCTGCTGGGACAGGCTTTTGTCGGATTAGGACAGATTGGCTCCGCTGGCATCGCCAATTTTTTAGCCATTCTCTTTGTCTTCTTGTTTGTGGATCTGTTTGACACAATTGGCACCCTTTCCGGCATCGGCGTGCAGGCCGGCTATATCGATGAAGAGGGCAAGCTGCCTCGCGCTAACCAAGCCCTGCTGGCTGACGCGATTGGCACTACTGCTGGAGCCATCCTGGGCACCTCTACGGTAACCAGCTACATTGAGTCGGCCTCGGGCATCACCGAAGGGGGGCGATCGGGTTTTGCGGCAGTGGTTACGGCGGGCTGCTTTCTGCTGTCAATCTTTTTTATTCCTTTGCTGTCAGCTATTCCCGGCTATGCCACTGCCCCCGCCCTGCTGATTGTCGGCGTCTTGATGATGGGCAGCGTTGCCGGTATTCGCTGGTCCGACCCGGCAGAGTCCATTCCCTGCTTTTTGACTATCCTGCTCATGCCGCTAACGTTTTCCATTGCGGAAGGATTGGCCGTAGGCTTTATCGTCTATCCCTTGGTGAAAGCCTTTCAGGGCAAAGCCCATGAGATTAACTGGGTGGTTTGGCTGTTGGCGGCGATTTTTATCCTGCGGTTCGTCCTATTGGGATTGGGGATTGCCTAGCGAATGTGAGAGTGGCAGGGTATAAGAGTGGCAGGGTGTGAGGGTTGGTGTAGGCTTCACATCTGGCACGCGGTGATCCTCTGGCAGCACGAAGCTGTGTTTGGCCGCCAGCCACAAAGCGCCGTCGATTTCATCGAGTATGACGCCCGTCAAGGCATCCTGTCGCGCTCTTTCCAGGGACCCTGCAGGATAGGTGAATTGCCCATATGCGTCAGCCAAATACGTGATGATCGCGGTCGAGTCAGTGATCGATTGCCCTTCGGTCAAAAGCGTTGGGATCTTGCCCGATACATTCGCCTCGCGCGCGGTCGGTGTTCGCGGCATGCACGGGTCGTGTTCATAG
>JBCDFX010000488.1:0-3387 GCA_039177155.1 Cyanobacteria bacterium P01_H01_bin.119 | reverse complement strand
GTTCTATCGCTGCGACTACTCTGCACCGAAAGTCGTAACTGTAGGCTTTTGGCATCTGGATCGACCTCAAAGGTGTCAACCCTTACTATGACGTCCTAACCTTTGTGGCGGTTGCTATAAGTGCGACTGCTGAAATCAGCAACCCCAAATCCTAGGGGCTGCCATCATTTAGCGGTCAAGTCTTTATGCGGAATGCGTTTCAGCCCTAGTTTGTTATGTGAGGCGGGCGCGGTAATGCTTACAGCGGAAACATTCTGATTTTAATTGACGACGCGCTCTAGCTATTTGAGGAATGCTCGCTGCCGCAGACAATCTGACCAAAGCTATACCCCCTTTAGCCGAAATTCTCCTGCCCGCGCTGGAGCGGCTTAGCATCAAAAGTGCTAAATAAATGCCGAAATATCTTCGCCGCAGTTATCTGCCAAGTAGCAAAGGGCCCTAAATCGCAGCCCGACCAGCTCATCGTATAGCGGATTAAGTTTGCAAAGAGGTGGAATATGAGCAATCTTGTGGCCCAGCACCTTGACATCTCGTTCAAAGGGGCACTGGGCAGGAATCAACCGGGCCAACAGTCGTGCGGATTTGGCACTGCGGATAGAAACACTGTCAATACGTTGGCGAATGGGATTGAGCCAGCCCCGATGACGTCGGGTGTTGGAATGGAAACCGACTGAGCTGGGAGAAATAAGAGCCATCTCTATTACACTGGCGTAACAACAAACCTGTAGCTGAGCAAGCGCCTTGTATTACGTTAGACGTCAGCCCAATGAAACGGTTAAAGCAATTAAGAAAAAGCCTGGGCGCTTGCTAAAGCTCAGGTAAAGCTCAACGTTAGAATTCATTTGTTCTAGACTCTAAGCCTTGTAGCTAAGAATGAAATGTTCACAATTAACTATTTTTGAAGCTTGAGGTAAAAATCGCATAAGCTCAATGCGTTTAATGCAACGAGGATGCATGAGTAACAATTTTTACCACTCTTCTACTTAGTTTGCGGTTAAAGACTTCGAGCCAACCAACTCCGCTCAGGGGTTAAACTCAAAACTCGCTGTCTGTGTAGCAGTCGGCCAGCAGATATACTACTTTAGGACAGTTATTGAGACTGCTTTTCAATAACTAGCTGGCAATCAGGAGTCTTAGACGTCTACAAATATCTCCTGCTTGCCTATGCTGAACAGATCGAGATATCTGTCCTGCAATCCTTTTATTTAGAGCATGTATGGGTATTATCTGGCTGCTTATCAAAGCCTCCTGGATTAGTGTTGTCGCTGCCACCGTGGCCGGCATCATCAGCGGAGGCTGTAGTGCCCGGTTAATCGCTTTGATCAATACGGCGATCGCAGAAGGGATGCCGCCGACATCGCTGGTTCCCCACTTTATAGCGCTGACCCTGCTGGTGCTAATTACCGGCAGCCTATCTCAGTTTTTACTGATAGATCTGGCCCAAGATTCGATTTATCGACTGCGATTGCGCCTAAGTGAACGGATTTTATCAGCACCGCTTCAGCAGCTAGAGCAGCTTGGCCCCAATCAACTGCTAGCAGTGTTGACCAACGATGTCCAGGCCATATCAGACACGGTTTTTATTATTCCTTTTTTGTGCATCGATATGGCCGTAATTGGGGGCTGCCTGGTCTATTTAGGCTGGCTATCGGGCTGGGTGTTCGTAGCTGTGATAGTGTTTGTGGCGATCGCGGTGGGTTTGGTGCAGATTCTGATCGTCCAGTCCTATCGTTTTCTCGACCTCACACGGAAAGAGACCGATCGCTTGTTTAAGCACTTTCGCAGCATCACTGACGGCATCAAAGAACTCAAACTCCATGCCATGCGGCGATCGGTTTTCTTTGAAGACGATCTGCGGGTGAGTGCCGCCGCCTCACGTCAGTATCAAAAGAACGCCTTTAAGCTGGGGGCTTTGGCAACCAGCAGCGGCCAACTGCTATTTTTTGTGCTGATTGGGCTGCTGCTGTTTGGCATTCCCCAGATTTTACCGACGGCGCAGGCGGTTCTGCCAGCCTATGTACTGACGCTCACCTATCTGACAGGGCCACTGCGTAACGTTATTCAGCTTTTGCCCAACCTGCTTCGAGCCAACGTTTCAATTCAAAAGGTCACTCAAATGGGCCTAACCCTGGCCCAAAATGTTGAATTAGCTACGGTGATCAGACAGGTTGATACGTCGGACTGGCAGCAGCTAGATTTCAAAGGAATTGTTCATACCTACGACAGCGGCGACGCCGGCCATCGCTTTACTGTAGGTCCGCTCGATATCACCCTAAAGCGGGGCGAGCTGGTTTTTATTGTGGGCGGCAACGGCAGCGGTAAATCTACCCTAGCCAAGCTCATCACTGGCCTCTACAGCCCCGAAGCGGGGGAAATTCGGCTCAACGGGCAGTTAATTGATGAGGCGAATCAGGAGTGGTACCGGCAGCACTTTTCAGCGATTTTTTCAGACTTCTATCTGTTTGAGCGTCTAATTGGCAGCAACGACATCACCTTAGATCATCAGGCCAAAATCTACTTAGATAGGCTGGAGCTGGCACAGAAAGTTTCCGTGCAAGAGGGACAGCTCTCAACAACGGCCCTTTCCCAAGGGCAGCGCAAGCGCCTGGCGCTGCTGGCGGCTTACCTCGAAGATCGGCCCATTTATCTATTTGATGAGTGGGCTGCCGATCAAGATCCAATTTTTCGAGAGATTTTTTATACCCAGCTGCTAACGGAGCTTAAACAGCGGGGCAAGACCATACTCGTTATTAGCCACGACGATCATTTTTTCCATCTGGCCGATCGCATTATCAAGCTTGACTATGGTCGAATTGAATCTGATCAGTACTGCCCTTCTGAAGCTACATAGCTTTGGTTAGATTGCTTACCGCATCTAGCGTCGCTGGATTCGTTGGCGCAGCGACAATCTGACTCGCAGCCTTGTCCTAATTGTCCCTTCGGCTGCTATATTTGCTGGCGAGGCGTGATTGATCCATATTTTCAATGAAGTCTTGGCTGAGCTGCCAATTTTCTAATCCCCAGGCGACCCTGCGACTGTTTTGCTTTCCCTATGCTGGCGGCAGTGGAAAAACGGTTTACCGCAACTGGGGTCAGATACTGCCCAACACGGTGGAAGTTTGTGCCATAGAGCTGCCCGGACACGGCAGCCGCCTGATAGAGACCCCTTTGACTGATTTAACCGAGATTGTGACAGCGCTGGCAGGGATGATGCAGCCGCTGCTAGATAAGCCGTTTGCCTGCTTTGGCCACAGCTTGGGCGGCCTGATCGCCTTTGAGCTAGTCGGGCATCTGCGCCAAAACCGGCAGATAATTCCTCAGCACCTTTGGGTTTCTGCTGCCCGCCCGCCCCATCTGCCGAGTGATAAGCCTGCAATTCATACGCTG
>JBCDFX010000487.1:0-3401 GCA_039177155.1 Cyanobacteria bacterium P01_H01_bin.119 | reverse complement strand
TCAACCCGGGCGAATTCCCGCAGTCGCCAGATTTGCTGTACGGCCTTAAACAGTTTTGCCAATTTTCTCAACTTAGAGTTGCCCACTGATTTAAAGACTTTTTGGGGCACCTACGGCACCCATAAAACCCAACAGCGCCAGTTGCCCACCGATGAGCAAATTCTGGCCGGCTACAGGCAAATTCCAAATCCGGCTTGGCGCTTTGTATATGGGGTGATGGCAACCTACGGACTGCGCAACCATGAGGTATTTTTCTGCGACTACGGCGCCCTGGTCGGGGGCGAAAAGAGCGGGGCGATCGCGGTTCAAGAGACCACCAAGACAGGGTTCCATGAGGTTTGGCCGTTTTATCCGGAGTGGGTTGATCAGTTTAATCTGCGCAATATCACCTTGCCGCCGGTCAATATAGATCTAAGCCAAACGACCCTGCAGCGAGTGGGTCAGCAGGTTTCGACTCAGTTTCGCCGCTATCAACTGCCGTTTTCGCCCTACGATTTGCGCCACGCCTGGGCAGTGCGCACAATCCATATGGGCCTGCCCGATACGGTTTCGGCCCGGATGATGGGCCACTCGGTCGCCGTCCACAATCGCACCTATCACCGCTGGATTACCCGCCGCGACCAGCAGAAGGCTGTGGATGCGGCATTGCGGACCCAGTCATGAGAACCAAGTAATGGGAACCAAGTAATGAGGGGCAGAGGATGGAGAGGGATGAGCGATCGCGCCAACTGCGTCAATTAATGGCCCAAGCGGGTGTCCATAGCTATCGTGACCTGGCTCAGCGGGCCGGAGTGTCTCAGTGGCAGGTGACCCAGGTGCGCCGGGGGATGCTGGGGCAGATGCGGCTCGCCCCTGTCCAGTCTCTCAGCGAAGTTCTGGGGTTATCTTTAGCAGATTTCATTGCAGCGTTTAGCCTAGAAACGAAAGCCCTATCTGTTCAGTCGTTGCCGGATGAACCTTTAGCTCGCGATACTGCTTCAGAGCAGATGCGCCAACGGTTGAAAACGCTAGAGCACGAATATACCCGATTACAACATCAAATCGAACAACAGCAAACCACGCTTGAAACTCAGTTCCGACGAGAAAGCCTTCAAAAGTTAGAGTCCTGGCTCACCTATTGGCCCTCAGCAACCCATGCGGTCGAACAGGGACAGGCTCAGATCGCCCCTGAAAATCGGATTCGTTTGGTGCGTCCGGTGGAGCAGTTAATGGCAGATTGGGGGCTGCGGCCCATTGGGCAAGTGGGTGAAGTGGTGCCTTTTAATCCACAACGGCATCAACTGGTGCAAGGCAATGTTCAGCCCCAGGAACCTGTGAAGATTAAAAGTGTTGGCTATTGGCTAGACGACAAGCTGTTGTTTCGAGCCAAATGTACAGTGCCCTAAGGAGAGTGACTCGATCCAGACATAGCCTTTTCAAAGCGCTGCCATGCAGAACGCTTATCTCTTCGAGTCGCAACCCACCCTAAAGGTAAATCGGCTAACGTTTTAACACTGGGATCGATGATGACTATTCTTTCCAAAGAAATAATTTTCGGCTCATCTTCGGTTGCGCTTTTACCTGAGTGAAACTGCCATGCTCCATCATCTAGGTCATGGGATACATACAGAATCGGCTTTTCATTCGAGACGACTGATCGAGTTGAAAAGACAGCAACATTTTTAGGATCAGTAAAAGGCCAATCTTGCTGCATATGGTTTGGCATAATGCGCTCTAAGTCTTTTACGCTCGATTTTACATATATGCTCGATTTGGTTCATAGCATCGCGATCGCAAAGTTAGGTTTCAACAGCAATTGCTCGCCATCAGCCAGGACAGACCACTCTGGAAAACCAGCTGCGTCTACATACAGCTGTATGACCTGATCGCGTGATTCAATCGGTGTCATCGTGACCAGGCGATCGCGCTTTTCCCAATCGCTCAACAGCCGCTGTAGCTTTGGCAACAGCTCTAAATGGCTCCCCTCCGATGCGGCAACGATACTGTCTTGATGGAGCTGGGGTAAACCTGGACAGCGACCCAAAATCTGGGCAGGGGCTTCAAGCTGCCAGAGACGCAGGGCTTCTTTTGTGGTTAGAGGGGCGATCGCCTGCGGATCGGGCAGTTCAGCGTTGTAAATAGCCAGATCTTCGCGCCAGCGCCGGTAATCGCTGATGTGCCAATACGCCGCCCCCCGATCGCTGAGCAAATAGGGGGGCGGATTGTAGTATCCAGGCGCGGGAGGAGACGCGATCGCTTCAAAATCAGGGATCAGCAATACCCAATCTCCACTGCGGCGCAGACTGGCCCAGCCGCCATTGGCGCAGCCGTGCACCCCGCAGCTACAAATCTCAAGCTGAAAAATCTCAGCCTCCCAGGCGACTAGGTGAATGGCATTGCTTAGTCGCTGACCGTTAGCCCAAAGCTGAAGCACACCAAAGGGGGCTTGCCCAATCTCAGATAAATTAAATGTGCTTGCCCTGAGATCAAAAGACTGTAGTTGCCACATTCAATCTAAATTTAGAACACCAGATCAGAAAAGGGGAGACACCAAGACTTTTGCATACGTTCTATTGGAGTCAGTCGCCTAAAAGCTTTAAGCCAAGTTGATCTCTGACGACATCTAGCGATTCCGGCCAGTGATCTTCAAATCGGTAGCCCAGCAGAAAGGCGGTTTGCTCACCCAGTGCCCTTCCACTTTGCACATTAGCTGCGATCGCCTGCCGCTGCCCCGGTGCCAAGATAGGATAAATCACCTTTGCCAGCGTCAGGGCCAACTTGAGAGAGCGGCTGTAGCCCTGAGCGACAGCGAAGGCCAAAACTCCTATCTCGCCGGCATAGCTGGTATCAAACCCCAGCAGCACATGAAATATATCGTGGGTGATGGCGTAACGCAGGGCAAACACATTGCGCCGCGCCACATCGTCTAGCTCAGGGCTAACCGCAATCGGCGTCAGGTGATTGCGGCGCATATGGTGGGCATAGACCCAGCCAAAGCTCTCCATCGGCAGCGTTAGCAGTTCGTCTAAGTCGGTTGTTGGATAGTAGCCCACCACAGGCTGAAGTTTAGGCAGAACTGCATTATCCGCCTGTGCGCCCAAAAAATCTGCTTTGAGAATGGCGAAATCTCCCAGTCGGGTTTCCCGCTGAGCTGAGAGCATTGCCGGGATATGGCCAAGTTTGAGCATGATTAAGTGAGAGAAGGGCCCTACAGCAGTTTGTAGCGCGACATTTAGGCAGATTGCACGGGGTCTGCTTTGGCGCTTTGCGCGACCGGCTCGAACCAGTACCCTAATTTACAAGTCAATGATAAGCCCGGAGAGACTTAGCTATGTGGGATGCGATCGCCCGTCATATTAGTCAGGCCACTGGTAATGCCTTTGTCATCCGCGATCGCCAAAGCGTCAGCGGCGGCAGCATTA
>JBCDFX010000486.1:0-3413 GCA_039177155.1 Cyanobacteria bacterium P01_H01_bin.119 | reverse complement strand
CTAGCTGCCGCACTGCCGCAGCCTGAGCCGCAACTTGTTCGGTGCGGGTGCCCTCTAGCAGTTCCTCCAGAGTGCTTTGGGCCTGCTGCAGACGACTCTCTAACGATCCGGTGCCAAAGGTCTGCTGATCGAGTTCCTCGCGGGAAATCGCGCCCCGCTCATACAGGCTTTGGCGGCGGGTTTCCTGCAGGCGAGCTAAATCCACCTGGTTTTGCAAATCTGCTACGGCAGCGCGGGCCGCCGCAATATCCTGGGAGCGCGGCCCGGCCTCTAGCTCTTGCAGGCGGGCGATCGCCTGATCGCGCTGGGCCACAAGCTGCTGACGCTGGGCCTGCAAACTGCGGGTATCCAGGCGGGCCAGGGGCTCTCCGGTACTGACGGCCTCTCCCTCATCTACCAAAATTTCCACTACTTTGCCTGCCAGCTCAAAGCTCAAGTCGCTGGTGCGCCCCGCGACCAGTTCACCGCTGTAGCTGCGGCCGACGGCATAGCCGTCCACCGCCTCTACGGTCACCGCCTGCACCGGAATGGTTTGACTCGAATCGGCCTCGGAAGCAGCACTGCCAATCAGTTTATTGGCCGCGATCGCCCCCACGGGCAGCAGCACCAGAGGCAGCAGGCTCATGACTTGCCATCGCTTAAGCTGCAGCTTGGGGCGCGCAGACTGCTGAGAGGCGGATGGTTCAGGCTTACTGCCGTTTGGCGCTTCAATGTCCATGGGAATAAGCAGTTGTTTGGGCAGGGCAGATTCACTCTGCATGGCAAAATCCAAATGGCTACTTACACAACTTTTTGATATTCAACTTGTTGTGTATTTGCGTTCTAGCGTATACTCAACAAGTTGAATATGTCAATTTTAATTTCGGCACAGTTTCTATGGCCCTTGCCCACACCATCTTGGCGGTTTTGTCCCAGTCTCCCTGCAGTGGTTACGACATTGGTAAGCGCTTTGATGCGGATCTGAGCTGCTACTGGAAAGCCAGCCAGCAGCAAATTTACCGGGAGCTCTCCAAGATGGAAACAGACGGCTGGGTCGAGTTTGAAAAAATTCCCCAGGCGGGCAAACCCGACAAAAAAGTGTATAAAGTGACCCCAGCAGGATTTCAAGTGTTGACTCAGTGGTTTGCCGAGCCCACCGAACCGACGCCTATTCGCGAAGACTTGCTGGTAAAGGTGATGGCCGCCGCGCAGATGCCCAGGGAACTCTTGCTTAAAGAATTGCACCATCGCCGCCAGCTCCATCAAACCCAGCTCGGCTTTTATCGAGATAAAGAATGCTGTTTTCAAGCGGTGGATGCGCCCAGCGCTGCCGAGCGATTCAAATACCTCACCCTGCGGCGCGGTATCCGCTATGAAGAAGATTGGATTGCCTGGTGTGACGAGGTGCTGGACGCCTTAAAGCAGGAGCAGCCCAGCCGCGATGAATCTGCCGACTGAACTTGCCGAATGAATCTGGCAATTGAGCTACAGCGTCCCAATCCAAACACGCTGCGATCGCGTCAGACTCTCTAGACCAATCCGCCCGCCGGCTTGTAGACCGGGAATAGCGACACCCAGAGCAATATCGGCAGCGCTGTCTGGATTGCGAGCAAAGCGGGGAGACTGGTTAATATACACCGAGCGACTGCGGATAGCTTGAGTAAACTGCTGGCTCTCTAAATACGACTCTGTGGCCAAACAGTCGGCATGGCCGCTGCTGTATCGATTGATCAGCGCGATCGCGCTGCTTAAGCTGGCCGTGCGCTGAAAGGCGACCCGACGGGTGAGATAAGGCTGGCTCCAATCATCGGCAT
This sequence comes from Cyanobacteria bacterium P01_H01_bin.119, assembly GCA_039177155.1. Taxonomy (GTDB): domain Bacteria; phylum Cyanobacteriota; class Cyanobacteriia; order Phormidesmidales; family Phormidesmidaceae; genus JBCBZT01. Next base: position 1,620 of record JBCDFX010000486.1, on the reverse strand, counting down.
CGACAGGGGCCAGATCGGGGAAATCCTGTACCAGATCGGGATCTCCCCGCAGCTCAAACCCTTTTTCCCAGAGACGATTCCAGAGCCGGGTTAGGGCGCTAGTGCTGTGGTCTTCTGGAATCAGCACTTTTTCAATGGCGTTGACTGCATCGGGATCGCCCTGATGACTTTCTACAATCATGGTCAGCACGGTATCGACGCTGCCAGAGTCTCCCCAGTATAGATAGCAGTTGCCCGTCACCGTTCTTAGGACGGGCACCGTGGCCTGCTGCACTACCTGACGAATCAGACTAGGACGTCCGTAGGGAATCACCAAATCAATCTCAGTGGCGCTCACCACTTCCCGCAATGTTTCTCCCAAACCCGGTGACAGCAGCACTAGGGCATCCTCTGGCAGATGGACCGCCGCGATCGCCTGCCGCAAAATTTTGACCAACATCTGGTTAGTTTGGCTAGCTTCGCTGCCGCCCCGCAAAATCAGACCGTTGCTGCTGCACAAACTTAACCCCGCCGCGATCGCCCCCAGTTCAGGAAAAGCCTCGTAAATCAGCGCCACGACCCCCAGGGGAATGCGGCGCTGGATCTGGAGCTGGCCAGCGGTGGGCATGCCGCTGACGATATGCCCCATCGCAGCCAGCCTAAACAAAATATCGATTGCGCCCTGCAGCCGCTCTGGCGTCAGCTTTAGCCAGTCCAAAATCAGCTCGGAAACCGCCATCTCCCGGCTGGTTTCTAAGTCGAGGGTGTTGGCCTCCAAAATGTCATCTTTGGCCTCAGATAGGGCAGTGGCCATAGCCCCCAAAGCACTGCGCTTAAGGCTAACATCGGCGATCGCGAGCTGAAGCGCAGCCCGTCGTGCCTGCTGAAAGACCTGATTAAGACTGTCGGAAGAAGTCGTTGCCATGGCGTTAGCGGCGACACGCCAGCCAAAACATAAAAACCAGCAATATTGAGATTAGCAGAGCCGAGAGCCACCGAACCCAGACCCCCGCACCGACAGGAGGCTGCAACGTTGCCAGTAGCAGCACAAATACCACTGCCCCAAAAAATAAAAAGAGCAGAAACGGCAGATAGCTACGTCGCAGGGTTGAGCGATCCAAGATCCACTGGTGACCATCCCAGCGCCAGGCTCGCTTGTAGGGATAGTGGGTAGAGAGCTGTTCGAGTACCTGATAGTTTTTAGTCACCACAAAAATCTGCTGGCAGCGATCGCAGCCAAATGCTTCGGTAAGCGCGATCGGCACAATCTTACCCCGTCGCCGGCAGGGGCAAGGATAGTCTGAATTAAGATCAATTTGCTGACTTTTTTGAGGACGCACAAGCTGCTCTTGAGATGAGACTGTCACTTGAGCTTAAGGTAGCTAAAATTCCCTAGATAAAACAAGGGACTTTAGAGCGTGTCATCAGTTGAGCATAGAAGTCTGACAGGGCAAGCTGTAAATACGCCCGCCATAACTATGCAGGCTAGGGGCTGTAACCGTTGCGATAGAAGGCTTTGAAATCTAACTGGTGACAGCCCCTGGCTACCCTTTTATAGTCACTGTATCTTTATGGTAGTCACCGTGTCTGAATTCTTAAGCCTAGAAACGATAGTAAAGAAACAATGACCGCTACAGGCTG
>JBCDFX010000485.1:0-3434 GCA_039177155.1 Cyanobacteria bacterium P01_H01_bin.119 | reverse complement strand
ACAGCACCAAGTATTTCTAGGGGCTGTCATCATTTAGCGGTCAAGTCTTTATGCGGAATGCGTTTCAGCCCCTAGTTTATTGTGCGGGGCGAGCGCGGTAAGGCTTACAGCGGAAACATTCTGGTTTTAATTAATGACGCGCCTTAGAGCGCTGAGGCTATACGCAGTCTGGCTCGTAGTCTGGCTCTAACCAGACCGCATAGCCAATGGGTCAGGGATATTGGGCCAGTGTTCACAAAAATCAACAAAGGATTATGGTTGAAGTTGCATATTCCAAGTGTTTTTTTGTGAGAAAAAGTCGCTGTTGGCGAAACCATTGATTGGATTTCCCAAAGTTTGGGCAGCGATCGATAAAACTTTATAAAGTTTAATGATTGTCCAGCCTTAGTTATTGAGGGCTAGAAACCCTGGAAAATCTAGGTTGATCCAAGATTCTTAATTTTTTAAGGGCTGATTTTGACGTTTGCAGCGAACTTAGCGATCCCTGATCCAGATGTTTCGAGCTTCGTGATACGTTACGTGTCGTTCAAATCATGAGCGCGAATTTGAAATGGATATGAACCAAATCTGGAATGTTGCACAGGTGATGTGTGCTTTTGTGGTCATGGACAAAGGCTCCAGATCGGGTTCTACGTTTATTAGCACTTGTTGATTGGAGTTATGAAACAAAAATTTTTGGGCGGCTTAACGGCTGCAGTTGTAGTTTCAACCTTTGGGGCATCCCTGCCCAGCAGCGCCCAGCAAAGTGATGACCTCAGCGATCGCGCTTTGGCAGAGGCGTCGGCGTTCTTACGGCAGGTTGGCGCAGTCGATAAAGAAAATTCGGTCTTATCCGATCAAGGCATTACCGCGAACGCGATCGCAGAGACGGTATCTACTCGCCGAACTCAGAGCGAATCTCGAAACGAGTCAAAGCCACAGGTGGCGGCGGTGGCCACTGCTGCCCCCAAGCCCCAGGACGCGTCTGCCAGTGACGAGGCTGCAGCACCTCAGGTTTCAGATGAGGCAGAGACCGCAACAGCTGAATTTATCGAGGAAGACGCTGAGAATGTTGATTTAGATAGCGCCAATGAGGGTGCTGATGAGGTAGCAGACTTTACGCTAGCGGCAAATTCTGAGGCGGTTGGCCAAGTTCATGCCCACACCCTTGATGCCTTACCGGCAGCAACCCTGTACGTTCGCAATATTCCAGTGCTGACCTTTTTGGGTGAGGCTGCTGTGACGAATAGTGAGGCCAGTAGCGATAGCGATAGCGCAGCGGGTTCAGCTCAATTAGCGGGTTCAGACCATTTAGTTGAAGTTAGCCAACCTGAGTCAGAGACCGGGGCTTCAGCGCCTGCGGCAAGGGCAACTGCGATCGCGGCTTTACTCCACCAGCTGACCCAAGAAGGGTTTGACCCAGGCACAATTCAGGTGCGCTGGGACGACGAGCAAGAGCATTATCTGATTGAAGCGGCTGATATGCCCCTTGCCGTATTTGAAGACCATACGATTCTGCCCGATACGACCGGAGAACCCGCCCAGGATGCTCTCCAGGCAGCAAACCGCCTGCGGCGGCTGCTGGGCAATGAGCCCCCCCTAACGGAAATTATCAATCAGCCAGAACCAGAAGTCCCTGCGGTTCTGGTTCGAGCCAGCATGAGCGGAGCCGCATCCTGGTATGGACCGGGTTTTCACGGGCGACGTAGCGCCAGCGGCGAGGTGTTTAATCAAAATGCGCTGACCGCGGCCCATCGTACCCTGCCCTTTGGCACTCAGGTACGGGTGACTAACTTAGCAACCAGTGCTCAGGTTGTGGTGCGCATTAACGATCGCGGCCCCTTCAGCCATGGCCGAATTATTGACCTGTCGGCGGCAGCGGCGCGCGAAATTGGGCTGTATCGCATGGGCGTTGCGCCAGTTCGCGTGGAAGTACTAGAGATGGCCCAGTAGTGTCCTTAGAGGCTGATATTGGGAAACTATCTGCTGCCCGATTGAGTCCGAGAGAAGGCTGGGCACCCTAAAGGAAGTATGACGCCCACTAAAATGCGACTTTTTACCTTCATTCTGCTGGCTATTATTGGTGCTAATGAAGCTTTTTTAGCCCATAGCGTGCGGTACACCGAAGGGGAAATTGTCCAGCTACTGTACTGGATGATGGTGATCTTAAATGTGCCGCTGATGGCGATCGCGCTGTGGAAGCCCCGCTGGGGGCTGTGGGGAGGCGTCCTTTTAGGCGCGCTGCTGCTGCCCTGGCAAACGGCCGACAACCGAAAATTGGCCCAGGTTCACGCAGAAGTTCTCAACATTATTCGCTTTGTTGAAGCTGAGCAGGTGCGCTCCGGTGCCTATCCGGCGACCCTTGCAGGGTACGAATTTCAGCGAGACTGGACGGCTCACCATATCGAGTACGGTCGCCAGGGCGGACTTTACCGACTGAGCTACTTTGTTGACGAAGGCTCTATGGAAAAGGGCTTGATGGAAAAGAACTTTATAGACAACACCAGCGGCTGATTGAGCGGGTTAATGGGTCTGGTGAGTAGACCATCGGCATCAAAATGCCAGGCCCTAATCGACTAAAAATAGACCGCTTTCGGTGCAGATGCCGTCTAGGGGACGATCCCAGGCTTGCCGGGGCAGGGCAGGCAAACGGGCATATTCAAACACAATGCCGATGGTGGGTTTGTTCGCCCAGCGGGAATCGCTCAGCATGCGATCGTAATAGCCGCCGCCGTAGCCCAAACGGTAGCCTTTTACATCGCAGGCCACCGCAGGCACCAAAATTAAATCTACCTTTTCGGGATCGACGCCGGGGCTCTGGGGATGGGGTTCAGTAATGCCGAAACTGCCTTTCTGCAGGGGCCAAGGTTCACCAGTGTACCAGCGATGCCAGTACATGGCTTTGCCCTGGCAGCGGGGCAGCCCCCACCAGCGATGCTGATTAAGCAACAGCGGGCCGAGATCGGGTTCGCCGCGAAAGCTCCAGTAGGCCAAGATAATCCGGCTGGTCGGAAAAATTGGTAGGGCTTTGAGATGGTGACAAATGCGATCGCTTTTATCTCGCCAAATCTGAGGCGGAATGGACTGGCGAGCGCGGATCAAGCGTTTACGCAAACTGACTTTTTGTTCACGGAGGGCAGACTTCGGCGTAGAAACAGACATAGCAGAACCGTGTAGTGACCTAGATGGTAGTTGAAAAGTGCCTTTAAGCAACACTGGCGATCAAAATTGGACATCCATTGATCACCGGATGACAGTGCCTAAAAATACAGCAGTAAATTTAGCCCAGGAATGGTGCGCGAGAGCGTCCACAGCAGCAGCGCAATATATAAAATTCCCAGGCACCACTGATACCACACCATTGCAGTGATTAGACCCGGTAGCTGCTCGTCTCGTAAACGAATATCGTTAAAGCCAAATTTTAGCCAGTTGTTAATGCTGAAATCGTAGTAATT
>JBCDFX010000484.1:0-3435 GCA_039177155.1 Cyanobacteria bacterium P01_H01_bin.119 | reverse complement strand
TGGCCCGACTCGAATCAATTCCTTGAGGTCAGATTCGAGGCCAATCTCAAAGAGCAGAATGATGACCCCCAGTTCGGCCAAAATGGAGACGACTTCGCTCTCTCCCCGAAACACGGAAAGCAGGCCTTCTGCGCCCATATCGCTAGTGCGCTCGACTAGCTGCATCAGCATGGAGCTGGTTTCGCCTGCGCCCTCGGGAAACACAATCAGGTGCAGCGCCGAAACCCCCACCACCACTCCTCCCAAGAGTTCTCCTAAAACCGGAGGGAGATTAACCCGAGCACAAATTTCACCGCCGACCTTAGCCGCCAGATAAACCGTGATCAGGCTCAGCAGCACACCTGCAAGAATCAACGGTTCAATTTCGGCTTCGCTAGCCTCAGCTAAGAAAGGAAACCAGTCGCCCCTCGCCGCCAACAGGGAAAAGACAGTGTTGGCAAAACCGAAGCAGGAAAGTGCATCCACCATGCGGTCTGAATAAACGCGTCTTTCATACCTTACATGAGTTCAGCAGTTTGCCAATGTTCAGCCCGATCAACTATTTGTGCCATTTGCTATCTAAAAGCGAATTAGCAGAGATTTTTTGGTTTGGGTACGTCTGGATGCAGATGTCAATTAAATGTGAGCTGGGCTGATGCTGTCTGGCGGACACAGCTGGCTCGGGGGGACTGTATGGAGCAGGACTTACAAAGACCAATGGCATCCATAGCGCTGCTGGGGGCAGCATTCAAGACCTCAAAGGTTGATTTTTGGCCAACTGCTGAGCGTTGATAGCGGCGTTACTGATAGCGGTTTGATGGGAGACTGCTGCAGCGCGAGGGCAGTTGCTGCAGCAATGTGAGCGATGGGGCTAGGGTGATTCTAGAGAACGCAAGCTGGTGGAGCCGTGTAAGCGGGAGCAAGGTTGAGGCCGAGAACGGAGTTTAGAGAACTGTAAACCTGGGGGAGAAATGCAGAATCGTGATATCTAGATTTAGATTAAGTTGTCAGATAGTGCGGTGGTTGGGCCTGCGATCGCCAAAGCACCTTCCGAATATCAGGCCCGTTCGCAGGCTTAAATCAGCAGCCTGGTCTTAAGGTTACGTAAAGGACTTCAAGCTCGGAGCAAGAATTTCTGGAAAAAATGTACATTTTTTCATCAGGGTTAATCACAGTAGCACTGGGGCGCAATCTACTATCACCAACCAAAATTTTTGTATATTCAGCCGATTTTCCTTTATTCATCTGGCAACGTCACTAGGGCGCGTTGTCAATTAAACTTGAAAGCCTTGCGCTATGGGCACTACTGCGCTTGCTCCGTAAAACCAGCTGGGGACTGAGCCGCTTTCAGCATAAGGATTTAGGCTCTAAATGATGACAGCCCCTTAAAATCCATCTCAGATAGGCTCTCTAGGGCAGGTCATGAATTAATGCTAGAAAGCTCTGCAGATAAGCATTACCACGTCCGTCATAACTTTGTACGCTGGAAGCTCACTTCCTCGCGGCCGAAACAATAGGTTGCTAAATAACGATAGCAGCTCAGTAAGTAAACCATTGAGCAAAGTGGGCTGTTGAAAAACTTTAAAATGCTTACTACCCCCATTCTGAATGAAATTCTTTATAACAGAGGTAGCGGAGCCCCTTATTCCTCTTATTGGCATGCCCGATTCGACGATAGTGTCCCCAGGCCAGGATGAGCCTGCAATTTATCAGTCAGAAGATGCTCAAGCGATTTTACAGATTGCGATCGCCCGCCATACTGAAGGCGGCGAATTGACGCGATCGCAGCTATTTGAAATTGCGGAAGAGATTGGCATTGCTAGTACAACACTGGTCGAAGCCGAGCAGCAGTGGGCCCTGCAGCAGCAGGAGACTGAAGAAATAGCCGCTTTCGACCAGTATCAACGACAGCGGTTTCAGAGCCATGCTGTGCGCTTTGTGATCATTAACCTGGTGTTTAGCATCATCAATTTTGTTGCATTAGGCGAACTTTCTTGGTCACTTTATATCAGCTTATTTTGGGGCATCGGTTTAAGTCTGCAAGCCTGGCAGACCTATTGGCCTAACGAACAGCAATATCGTCGCCGGTTCGAAAAATGGCGGCGTCAGGAGCAAATCAAGCGATCGTTCAATCGCTTTATGGATTGGCTTTTGGGCACATAAAGTACATTTAACTTAATATGCAGCAATTTTGAGTAAGGCAGTCAACCCTTATGGGACGCGCTGGACAGGCCCTTAAAGAAACGTTAGAAACTTACGCCATTAGCCAAAACAAGCTAGCCGTCACAATGGGCATGGAGCGCACCGTAGTGTATCGCTGGGTACATGAGCGTACTGATCCAACCGGGGAGACGATCGTGGCCATTGTGCGATCGCTAAATCAACTTGACCCCAATGCCGCTAAAGCTTTTGTCGCACTCTATTTAGTTCCTGTGCTCAACGAATATTAGGGCGCGTCATTAATTAAACTCGAAACCCTTGCGGCATAGGCATTACCGCGCCCGCTACGCAAAACCAGCTAGGGGCTGAACTGCTCTCAGCATAAGAGTTCAAGCTCTAAATGATAACAGCCCCTAGGCATGGTCATTAATTTCGCGACTAAATTTTACGCTCCCAAAAAGCAAGTCTTTATGAGCCAGTTCGGTCTCTTCTCCGTAGCTTTGCGGAATTAGGCACGGCAATTCTGTAGATGCCCCATGAAGCAGGCGATCGCGGATTCCTAATCTGCGCTAGTTTGTGGCTTCCTCGGGTGTGTCTGAAACTGTGCCGTCATTGGGTCAACCCGTCCTATGCTGTTGTCTCACCAAACCGACTCTGAACCAGGGCTGGCAGGCACATTCACTGCCTCCACCATCACTGATTCGCCGGAGCCAGCATCCACCCCGCCCCCCATACCGTCTTCGTCTTGCTCGACATTATCTTGCGGTTGGCACTGTCAGCATACCCTCCGGGGGCATCGCAGTTGGGTGCGGACGGTCGCTGTTAGCCCGAATGGACAATTCATAGCCAGCGGCAGTGGTGACAAACGGGTTGCCCTATGGGACTTGCCCCAGCGCCAACATCTCACCTTTTTCGACAGTCATGCCGGGTGGGTACGCTGTGTGGCCTTTAGCCCCGATGGTCAATGGCTCGCCAGTGCGGGAAATGACAACGCGATTCGGCTGTGGAATATGCACTCGCAATCGCTTGCAATGGAACTGTACGGTCACCGCGATTGGGTACGGACGGTCACTTTTAGTCCTGACGGCAAATACTTGTTTAGCGGCAGCCAAGATCAAACCATTCTGATTTGGCGCGTCGGTCAACCACGGCCTACCAAAATCTTGACGGGACACCAGCATTGGGTGCGATCGCTGGCTGTAAGTCCTGATGGCAGCACCTTAGTCAGTGGCGGCCACGACTGCCAAATCCGCATCCAGCGATTACAAAAGCGTGGCACCAACCACGTCTTGCAAG